>CAZREZ010000076.1:0-10409 GCA_964599115.1 uncultured Bacteroidales bacterium | reverse complement strand
GTTGACATGGAAAGCGGCGAAGAATTAAGGATTAATCCGGTTGAAGTGAGAAAAGAATATCTTAAAGCTGTTGATAATTTTAAAAAGGAATTAATACTTCGCTGTGGAAAATACCGTATTGACCTTATTGAAGCTGATATTAACAACGGTTTTGAGCCGGTATTACAATCATATTTGGTAAAACGTGAGAAGTTGTATTAGTAATCTGTTTCCAGATAGCAAAAAGATTTAGATAAAATTATTTTGTGTTCTGACGCCATATTCATTAATTTGTATTTATAAAATAAGATTCAAATGAAATTTCAATCTGTAAAAAACATAAAATCAGTCATTTTATTATTTTTTCTAATTCAGCATCCGTTAATTATGTTTTCTTCAGAAGACAGTACAATTTCCGTTGAAAGCCATGTTATAAAAGCTAATGTTTTTTTAGAATCATTAAAATATGATAGTGCTGAATTTCATTTTGCACAGGTTTTGCCTTTAATGAAGGAACAAGGCAACTGGGATTTTTATTGTTCAATGGCAAACAAATATACTACAACACTATGGCAACAGGGCAAACATAAAGAAGCAGAGGAAACTGCACGTATTAATCTTGAAAAATGCTATCAATATCTTAATCCTGATGATCCAATTTCAGGAGATTGTTTGTTAAATATTGGCGTTATATGTTATCTTACTGATCAAGCAGGTATGACTACTGAATATATAAAAAAAGCCATTAATGTTTATGAAAAAAACTATGGGCATTGGCATCCAAAAACAGCAAAGGCGTATGAATGGCTGGGGACTGCGTACGAATCAATTAGCGATAAAGTTAACGCATATTACTTTTTAACTGAGTCGTTAAAAATCTGGAAAAAAACAAGTGGTGCCAATCATCCAGAATTAGGAAGCATATACCGGTATTTAGGACTATATTATAAAAGATTTAGTAAGCATGATTCTGCGATGTTCTGTTTTAATAAAGCAAAAGTTTTGTTTGATGAAAAATTTGGGGAGAATAATTACAAATCGGTAAAATGCCTTAATAATATCTGTTCTATTTATGAAGAACATGACAATTTTGATACAGCTATTATTATTTATGACCATGCTTTAGAATTACTTAACAAAATTGATGCCACAAGCAGGTATGCTACAATGATGACACTTTTTAATATTGCGGAAGCATATCAAAACAATGGCGATGTTCACAAGGCACTACAATATTTTCAAAAAATCTTCCCACTATATTTTCCATCATTTAAGGATGAGAATATACTTGCTAATCCTAAAAGTATTGAAGAATATCCATTTTATATTATTAAAGTTCTCCTTCTTTATAAAGCCAGAAATCTAATTATTTTATCTAAAAGAGATACTTTGAATCGATTTAATTATTTAAAATCTGCATACGAATGCTATAATCATGTTGATGAAATTATTGAACGGATGAAAATGCGTATTAATAATTATGAAGTTCTGCTTTCCCATGAAAACCTTTATTCTAATTTAATGCTTGAGATGGCGGAAAATGCTTTACAACTATATAAATTATCCGGCGATACGAATTATTTTTCAATAGCCCTTAACTATATGGAAAAGAATAAAAATATGGCATTAATGAAATCAAAAAGTCCTGTTACTGCAAATTATACAAATATCCCTTATAAAATAAAACAAAAGAGAATACTGTTACAAAATGAATACAATGTAATAAAAGATATAGTACTGAATTCATCGAAAGCTGAATGTATTGATAGTCTTGATAATGTTTTATTGGATAAAAAAATTGAGTTAGATATGTTTAACTGGAAAGTTTCTAAAACATATCCTGCTTTTAAATATTTGAATTGTCCTGATGTTTCATTTACTCTGAGTGATATTCAAATGAAATTAAAAAGCAATCAGCTTCTAATAGAATATGCAGAACTATGTAGCGATTATATTTCCACACCATATAAAATTATTGTAATGGCAATAACAAAATATGAAATTAATTATTTCATAATTGATGGGCACAAAACATACAAACTCATTACTGATTATTATAACCTGATTTCAAGTAAGGATAAAAAATCAAGAATTGATTCAACAGGATATTTGCTTTCCGAATTATTGTTAAGACCTATTGCTGACTTAATAGAAAACAAAGATGTCATTGTTATTCCTTCACAATATATAAGTTTAGTTCCATTTGATGCTTTGCCTGTATTTTCGGCAGATGGTGGCAATACCCGTTATATGATTGAGGATCATTCTATCTGGAAAACATTTTCTGTTTATGCTTTTTTACAGGAAAATAAAATTTCAAAACCATCAGGTGAAAATATATTAGCGATGGCACCGGGTTTTACAAAGTCCAAAAAAATGCAAATAGCCATGCTTACTAAACGTGATACAAGCTTAATTGATTTATCCGGTGCTTTATACGAATGTAGGGAAATAAGCAGTTTTTTTAATACAAAACTTGTAAGCGGTTTTGATGCAACAGAAAAGGAATTCAAATCCCTATCAGGCAATTACCCTGTAATCCATCTTTCTACACATGGTGTTCCCGATACTTCTGATGAAACAATCGTCAGGCTTGCATTTAGTAAATATAATGACCTTGAAGAAGACGGATTCCTTAATATGTATGAAGTTTTTAATCTTGATTTAAATGCAGACCTGATAGTTCTCAGCGCTTGTAAAACGGGAGTTGGTGAACTGAATAAAGGAGCAGGAAATTTAAGTTTGGCATGGGCTTTTAATAGAGCTGGAGCTAAATCTTCTATCATAAGTCTTTGGGATGCCAACGACTATGCTTCGTCAGTTATTATGCCGGTTTTTTATAAATATCTTGCTGATGGAAATACTAAACCCGAGGCACTCCGAAAAGCAAAACTTGATTTTATTAAGTCCTCTGATGATTTAACCAGCAATCCTTATTTCTGGGCAGGATTTGAATATTACGGTAATGACACGAAAATTTTAGTGCAAAATAAGAAAGTGCCGGTCTTACTTTTGATTGGGGTATTATGTGTAGTTGTGGTTTTAGTTTTAGCAGTTGTAGTATTTACTAAGTTTAAGTATTCATAAATTTTATTATAATTTAAAATCCTAGAAGCTACCCCATGATGCCCGGTGGCTCCCAGGTCCAGTAAATACTCTGTATCCATGTGAGGTTGCCCATTTACGACCCCCATTAGATAGAATTGATGAACTTGAGTTTAAGAAGTCCTCTGCCATATGCTTGTCTCCGTAATCCATTAAAATCTTTACGAGTTTTTCTTCAGAACCTTTTATGCCCAACTTGATTGCGAGTATAAGTATTTGCAATCTCATTGCGCGGTTACTGATTATCTTTAATACAATGGAATTTATGACATAATTTTTTTTTAATCCACTGAGATAATTATATAAGTCTCGTCCTTTTGACCTGTTTTTCCAGCTTCCATTTGTGTTAATGAGATTTGCAGTTTGAACTATTTTTTCTTCAATTTCTTGAATATTCTTCATCTCACTTGGGTATAAACCATATCTGTTCATTATGGTCTGATCTGCACCAGTATTGCGTAAAAAATCAGAAATTTTATATTGTTCTTTATAGATACTTAGATGAAGAGGGGTGTTTTCTAATTCTCCCCGGATATTAATATTTGCTTCTCTGTTTATAAGCAGAATTGCTGTTTCTTTGTTTTCGTTTTTTATTGCCAAATGCAAAGGAGTGTTGCCATATCTATCTTTGGTATTTATATTAGCCCCTTTATCAAGCATTTTTTTTACATTATCTGTATCACCACTCGCAGAGTATTGTCTTAAATACATATTCTTTGTATATTGACTCATACATCCGCCTAATATTACTATTAAAAGTAAAGGAAAAATAAATCGTTTCATAATATTCTGTGTTATTATTTACTAAGATGCAAAGCAAAGCCAAATGTTATACCCGGATTTATTGACAAATTAAAATTAGTGATCTTTAATTTGTTATTTTCATCGTTTTTGTCTTTAGTCACCCCTGACGTAAAACTTAATCCGCCAATAGTAGCCTCAAAAACCAATGAATTTGTTATTTTAATATAGAAACCCGGTTTTATACCAAGATTAAATAATACCAGGCTGGTCTTTGGCTCATCAACATCCTCCTCATCTTCATCAAGGTTGATTTTTGCACCCCCAAAGCTAATTCCCAATCCCGCCTCAAGAAAAAAACCTGCATGTGCAAGAGGTGTCTTATAGTACCTCATATATGGATACAGAGTTAGCATATTTATCTTTGCATCAAATATGTTTTCATCATCTTTTGCCCTGATATATATATAGCCAATACCTGCTCCAACAGTTAAATTCTCCTGTATTGCATAGGAAACTTTAGGCATGATAGAAAATAACGTAAGACTGATTGATTCTTTGGTTATACCATCGATTGCATCTTTGTATTCAGAAGTTAATTTCAATGGATTAACCAGTAAATGTCCACTTATTACTTTTGTTCCTTGTGTAATTTGTGAGAAACTAATTGTGCTTATAAAAAATAAGCTCAAAATAATTAATGTAATTTGTTTTTTCATAATAAATAAAATTTAAGTTAATACTATATTTAATTGTATAAGAACTTTATAATCATTATCCCGAATCACGAAGTTTCGGTATGGTATTTTTTTCCTCAACATTTTTTCAATTTATTGGCATTTGGATTTTTTACAGAATTATCGGGATTGAAATTTTCTGTTCATATATCTTTCCCTATCTCTTTGATGAAAATCCTGACTTTTATATTGATCAAAATAATAGTAATAATAAAATGCCTCATCATATCTTTGATTTACAGGAATATCATTGATATAGAAACGCTTTATTATATCGGAGTGGCTTGAAGTGGTATTATAATCAGTTAATCCAATACCAGAAGTCTCTATCAAATTTATAGAATTACCAATATCATCTAAAATTTCCTGAGGCAAGACGGGTCTTTTAATAGAAGTAAAATCCCAGTTTGCATAGACGTTCCAATTAATACTACTATATATTGAATCGTTATTGTAATAATACCATCTTCCACGGATTTGATCTGCTTTTCCTGTAATATTTATATTTTCAATTTCTTTTGTGATTTCATTATAATCAGCAAAAATTGTATTATTCGGGATTTCCATATAATCCGGCAAACCTGTTGAAGCATTAAAATATTTGCAATATGAATAAGAACTATAATCATTTTCATGACCGGATCCATAGAATATTAAATCATTAACAGGAATATCAAAAGGATAGATAAATATATGATTTGTTTGTAAATCATAGTAAGAGTCATAATAAAGAAATAAATTTGAATTTCTTTGATTCCAGCAGGCGTATATATAATAATAACGCAATGGTTTACTGGTTTCAAATGATTTAGTATTTAATTGTTTATTTAAATCAAGATAAAAATAATTTGTAGTATTAACGATGAAATCCTGATTTAACAGCCAGTTACAGTAACCACCCTTTTCAGTGAAAACAGCTCCGTACAAAGAGTATTTATTACCTTTATCCAATCTGTCCACATTGAACTGATGATTGATCTGTCCGTAATAAGGAACATCATAAGACTCATACCATCCATCGGTCGTTTCCAGCATATACATACTATAATTCCCTTCCGGATATGTCATAGTAATATCAGCAGTTCCCAAAGGTTCATCATTATAATTGCCGCCTCTGAATATCCAGTTACCGCAAGGTGAGGATAGATCAGAGCTTATTGATATATAATAATCGTAATATCCGCTTGTATCAATATTTATAATAGTAAATGTAACAACACCACCATTAATTATACCGAAATCAGCAACACCGTCTCCTTCAATTTTTTTGTAATCAATTACTTCCGTACCATCCAAAGAATGTAGAACTACCCATCCATAATCACTGATATAGTCGTCTTCAAACCGGATTAAAAAATTATTTGTAACAGTATTATTATCATCATCTTTTTTACATGAAGCAATAAATGATATAATTGTAACTGTTAGCAAAATGCCTATTAATAATGTAATTTTATTTTTCATTTTTTTTATCTTTTTGATGTTTTTTAATTCTATTCCATATTTTGTAAAATAAATTCATGCAGGTGTTGAAGTATTTTTATATATGTATTGTTTGGTTTCAATTTTTTCCTTTGAAGTAAATTTCCAACTTACACCTATTGCCTGGTTCCAATAATTGAAAAAGAATTCTCCATTACTTAAACCTGATTGGGTTGGTACTTTACTATCATCTTTGGGGTATAAGAAACCATTTTCGATTTTTTTTATACTTATTTTATTACAAATTCAACCGGGATACCTGTTTTCGGATTGTCATAAGAAAGAATAATGATTTTATTCATATATTGATTTCATATATCTCGAGCAGTTTTACCTGACTTGGTTCTGGAGCTGAATGCTTTTTGTTTTAATTCCATATTAAAAAAATCAGGTGTACCCCTATATCTCCCTTTAACACTTTTCCCTTCTGTACTGGTACATTCAAATGAAATATCAAATACATTGTTGTTGTTTTGAATGCTTATGTTGCCATCGCTTATATAAACCCAATCCTGGTTTTCGGGGTCATTCTCGTCCCATTCAAGGACAAAAAGCCCAACGTCAAAAGTCCCTGTCACATCCCACTCTTCATTATATTCATATGTTCCTGATTCTATATTGGGTTTTGCTGAATAGATATTAAAACCGATTGTGTTTCCACTTCCTACAACTGAATCCGGGTCATAAATATGCATTCCGGAATACATAAAAATGTCGAATTCATAATTGTTGTTTGGAGATTCACCGTATTCAATAAAAAATCCTTTTGAAAGTCCATATGTTTTTCCATCGAACTCAAAATAGGTTTCCGGAATATCGTTGGATTCTTTATCCTTCTTACAGGATATTATTGTTATGCACATCAGCAAGCCAATAAAAATAAGTGCTAAGTTTTTCATGATAATTTTTTTAAGGTTAATATTTTTTATTTTATTACTATCTTTCCCCTAAAGACCTTTTCCCCTTTGATTTCAAGGATATAAAGCCCTGGCACAAGATTCCCTTTTTCGAATTCAATCTTATCTGTTGTGATATTATCCATTTCAAATACTTTGTTTCCGGTAATGTTGAAAACTGATAACTTATATTTTGAGTGATCAGGATTGGAAAATTCAATTGTTGTTTTGTTGGAAAAGGGATTGGGGTAAATACTTGGATTTTCAATTTTGTGTTCATTAATACCAACGCCAATAATTCCTTCAATCCTGATGTCATCGATATACCAACCGTTATAAGTACTATACCAATCAGAAATAAAATAAAATGCAATACGAACTGTTGAATACACATAATCAGATAAGTTCAAGCCAAACTGAGACCAGGTTTCATTAGTTCCAGTAATCTGGCCTGAGACAGTTTCCCATTCTCCTCCATTAACAGAAATTTGAATAAAACCTTTATCATCGTTATTCTCAATTATATACCAATGATAAAAAAATAACATTGGAGTTTGTCCTGACGCAGGTGTAAGGTTAATTTCTGGACTAATCAACCTAGTATTAGCATCATTAGGATAATTCCCACTTAGAACTGTTCCGGCACAATTCTGTCCTGAATGTGCATTAGCAGGACCACTTGAAGGTATTCCAACTTCCCAAAGTCCATTATCAGCAGACCAATTTCCGATACCAAGCTCAAAGTCTTCCGGATTGGGAAAAATTACAACATCAGTTTCTATTGATACATCATCAATATACCAGCCATTATAAGTACTAACCCAATCAGAAGTAAAATAAAATGCAATTCTGACTGATGAACCGGCATAAGCAGATAGATCAGTAACATACTGTGTCCAAACCATACTTTCACCATCAAATTCCGGACTGGAAATAGTTTGCCATGCACCTGAATTCACAGATATTTGAAGAACACCCTGATCATCTGAGTTCTCAATATCAAACCATTGCCAATACTTTAACTGTATCATTTCATCTCCGGTCAGGGTTGGTAAGTTAATATTAGGACTAATCAATCTTGTATTAGCATCGTTGGGATAATCACCATCCAAAATTGTTCCTGCACAATTTAGTGGTGAGTAAGCTGCATCGGGTCCTACAGTTGGAATACCAACATCCCATACTCCATTATCAGCCCACCAACTACCCCAGCCTGATTCAAAATCTTCAAAAAATATTGTTTCTTCGGTTTGTGCATAAGTTATAGATGCAAAGAGAATGGCGATAAAAATAAGAGATACTTTTTTCATAATTTATGTTTTTCTAGTTAATAATAAATTTTGATTTATTTTAATGATTAATTTCTGGCTTATAAATTTATAATTCAGCGTTTTAATCTTGTAATTGCTGTATATTTTTTTAGTTATGTTTTATCTTGTAGTTGATGCATTCGTATCAATTTGGGATATACAAATTTTTTATCTTATCCTTCTACTTTTTCGTAGAAGGAAAGAAATTCCACCCCACTTTCCAATAAATCATTGGCATAATGGAATATGCTAATGATTCATCTTCTGAATAATACCAAGTGTCTTTGGGTACAAAATCTTTATCTTTCAGTCTGGAAATACCAAGCCCCAATTCAAAAGAAACAGATTTGTTTTTTTTATTTATTTTAAAACGTTCATAAGCCCACCCAATTGCAAAAATGGTTTCATTAATCCTGCTCCCGCTTGAAAAGCCTCCCTTTAAAAACATCCCGCTTAATTGGACCCTGTGTTTACGATCATTAAATTTTTTATTGAAATAAATTACTGGTCCACCTACGATTGCAATGTTTACGCCTTCAAAATCAAGATTACCACTTTCAAGTACAAGGACCGGCCTCAGAAAAAGGCCGGCTTCAAGTGCCACTTTTTCAGTTGGGAAAAAACGCACAGGAACACCAACAATCCCTCCACCTCCTATGCAAATACCTAATGATAAATTTCCCCCATAGTCAGAAGTTTTTACATTATTGTTTTCTTTATACTTTTCTTCCATAGTGCCTTTCTTAAAAACTTCTTTCTGTCCGTTTTCATAAATCACCATAAATACGTCCTCTATTTTTATAATGTAAAGAGGGCCATCCTGAAAATCAAATTTTTTATACTTAATATCATCCATTGTAATTTCAGTTACTTTTGCTTTTATTTCACTGCCATCTTTCTTGTAAATTAAATCCTGTGCAAATAATGTACTGAAAATTAAAATTGCTGAAATTGTAAAGATTAAATTTTTCATAACATCTTAAATTTTAGTTAATAATAAATTTAATTTAATTAAACATATTTAAAAGTGACTAAATTATTGTAAATAATTACATAAGTCAATCCTCCAATTGTGCTAATTTTAATATTTATTTCAAACCAAACCATTCTTAACTGCAAAGCAAGCCAAAGTTGCTATGTTTTTTAGATTAAGTTTCTTTAACATATTTTTCCTGTGACTATTAACTGTATTCGTGCTGATATATAGTTTATTGGCTATAGCGCTATATGATTCACCTTTGGCAATAAGTATTAATATTTCTTTTTCTCTTTTTGTTAGTTTATCAATTTTGGTTTTGTTTCTTAGTTTTACGCTTTCTTTATAAAGTTTGTCCAATTGTTTTTCAGTGTTCAGTTTTAAAGGAATATCAATAACAATTCCTGTTATCCAGCCTGGATTATAATTTTTATCATATTTAAATATAGTTGTGATTGAATATACCCAAACCCAATGACCTTGCTTGTGCTTTAACCTGTAAATACCTGACCATGAATCAACGTCATTTTTATTGTAAAGATCAATTTTTTTTTGCATTATATATTTATCATGCGGATGAAAAAACTTTTCATTAAAATCTGGCATAAGTGTTAAAATTTCCTCTTCTGTATAACCGATAATATTGTAATATCCGTTATTTGTCCAAATATATCGTGCTGACTTAATATCATATAAAAAAATTGCTGCATTAATTTTAGTAATAATATTTTCAGGAAAAATTTTATATTCGGCAATATCGGTTAGTCCTTCCGAGAGATTATTTTTATGTGAATTATTAGCCATTATGTATTAAATGTTTTCTTATATATATGCAATAATGACCTGATTTTGGAATTTTTTTTGTAAAATTGTGGAATTAATCAATAATTATATGTGGGACAATCAGGAAGATATTAATTTGTTGCATAATGACCCCGGTGGCTTGATTATGAAATATCAAAAAATTATAAGCATAATCGTTCAGAAAAAATTAATAAATCCCGGATATTTTAAAATGTGTGAGAAGGATGACTTAACACAAACAATAAGTGAGAAATTACTTGAAAAAATTCCTTCAATAAAGAAAAATTATAAAATATAATATCATCCTCATAAGGAAGCTTTAACACTAAAAACTAAGCAAAGGTAAATTATCTCCTCCAGTTAGATTTTTTACATTAAA
>CAZREZ010000075.1:0-10487 GCA_964599115.1 uncultured Bacteroidales bacterium | reverse complement strand
AGCCTTGATTTTTTGGTACTTTTTTATCAAGAAAAAAGTACAATAATTAAGCTACATATCTTTGCAGTAGTCTCTGAATTTCATAACATATTTAAATTTATCAAAAAAATTGTCTTTAAATTTTCAGGACACCTAAAACCATAAAAGATCAAGTTGTATTATGTTGTTATTCTGTATTTTATATCTTGAAATATTCAGCTTTATTTATATGTGAGGAAAACAGGAATGCTGAATTCAGAAGTAAGAATATTGGAATGCTTTAGCACCACATGGAGAAAAATATTTTTAGCACTTAAAAGAGACATTTTGTCAACCTGTAACTCGCGAAGCGAAGCAAGCGACACGAAGTTAGCCCGCATGGGCCCATATGGGCAACACGCAAATGTTTGTTTAATTCCCACTTAAGACGACTTAAGTCAAAAAATTGATTTAAAAAATAATATAGAAACTTCTCTAAAATCTTTACATTTTTTCAGTCAGTTTTTTTACCAGTCTGAATCTGCTGAGAAATTCCTTTGCAATAACTCTGAATATTGTGTATGAAGGGATAGCGAGTATCATTCCGGGAATACCGGCAATTGTTCCACCCATAATAATTACAAGGAATATTTCAATCGGGCGTGCTTTTATACTACTTGAATATATTAATGGCTGAAGAAGAATATTATCAATTAAATTAGCAATTGAAAAAACTGCAATTATTCCTAAAGCAAAGAAACCAATCTGATCATACATTCCAAGACTAAGGGTAGTAGTTACTCCAATAACCACACCCATGCTTGTACCGATAATCGGACCAAGGTAAGGAATAATATTCATTAATCCGCCAAGAAAACCAATAATCAATGCATTTTTTACACCTAATATTGACAAGCCGATTGTTATTAAAATCATCATTGATATTAGTTCCAGGATCAAACCAATAAAATATCGTGATAAGAGTGATTTGCATTGTGCAAAAACATGAACTACTTCTTTTTCATACTTTTCAGGTATAATTAATATGATAAAATTATTGAACATGTGTTCATCACGTAAAAAGAAAAATGTAATAAATAAGATTGAAAAAATCCCCATAAAAAAACTTCCTGTTGCACTTAGCAGATTTTTGAATACATCTGAGAAAGTTGCAATACTAATCAATGATTCAATTTGTGCTTGTATGGCACTTATAATAGTTTCGTCTGCATTGATAATATTATGTTTAACCAGGAAATCCTGAATTAATGTTATGTTGCCTTTGAAATATTCCCCGACTTCATTAGTATTAATATTAGATATCATATTTGCCTGATTTGTTATCAATGGCACAAAAAACCAGATAAAGCATATAAAAACAAAAATTATTGCCAGCAATGTTATGAAGGCATTCAATGAATGCGGGATTTTAAATTTTCCGATTTTTATTTTATCCAAATACTTTAACAGAGGATGACCAATGAATGATATTACAACAGAAACTAAAACATATATTACAATATTTGAAAAATACCATACCATAAATGCAGCAAGCAGTATACCGATAATTAAAAATAACAATTGGTATTTTTTTAACATAGTGATTGGTTTTGAATTAAATTTAAGCTAAATAGTTCCTGGCAAGTTATAAGTTTTCAGTTAGTTTTTTCACTGTCCTGAACTGGCTCAGGAATTCTTTGGCAACAATCCTGATAAAAGTATAAGTAGGTATTGCAATCATCATACCTTCAAATCCTGCTGTTGTTCCTGATATCAGAAGTATCAGGAATATCTCAAGCGGGCTTGCTTTAACGCTTTTACCATATATAAGCGGTTGAAAAATCAATCCGTCGCAAGCATTAATTATAAAATATGTTAAGCCTATTTTTAAAACAAGTGGAAGTATTAAAACATGAACATCAACACTTAAAGCACTTGTAACACCAATAACCACAGCCAGTGTTAGCCCTATCATTGGTCCGATATAAGGAATTATAACAACAAGACCGGCAAAAAATCCGATAAGCATGGCATTATGTACACCCCATAAAGTCATTGCAATGCTCATAATGGTCATCATTAAAGTAATATCGCATATTAATCCGATAAAATACCGCTGTAGTAATTTTTTGCATTTGGATAAAACTTTTTTGGTTCTATCATGATATTTTTCATTTACTATAAGCAAAATAATATTTTTAAATAAATTTCTGTCCTCTAAAAAGAAAAATGTAATAAATGCAACTGAAAATGACCCTACGAAAAATGCTCCTGTTTCACTTAATATATGTTTAATAATACCAGAGAATGTTGCAATACTTACTAAAGATTCCAAACGTTGACTAAAATAATGCGCTAAGGATTCATTAGCTCCTATTATATCATACCTTATTAATAACTCCTTCAGTTCGCTCAACGGCTCCTTAAATTCTTCAGCAATGGCATCAAAATTAAGCTGTGAGATCATTTCAGCTTCCCGAATAAATAATGGTACGAATATAGCGAAAATGGAAAGAAAAAAAACAATCATTATTAACAATGACAATAAGGCACTCAATACATGTGGAATTTTAATTCTATCAAGTAATTGAACCAATGGCTGCCCGATAATTGAAAGTACAGCAGCTACTAAAACATAAATTACTATTGCGGAATAAAACCACAATAAAAATCCTATAGCAAGGATTATTACAATGTAGAAGAATAAACGATATTTTTGAAACATAGTTTTAAGATTTGCAGTAAAGATAAAACATTATTTTAAAAACCATATTATTCTTTACTAAAAAAATAAAATCAACGGTTGTCAATAATATTAAAAATAGCAATTAATCAGTTTATTAATCAAATTCCTGTTTTCTTCCGATATCTGGATTGAGGTAAGATTTAAAAAATGGTTTAGGGGTATAAAGGTATAAAGGTATTACCTTATTCCCCCTATTTCCATTATTCCCCCTAAAGACTTTTATCTTTTATTTTTCATCTTGCAGTTTACTGCGTTAGGGTTTTAAGGATGGAAAAGTTATTGTGAATTTCCATGCAAAGTTATCAGAGACTTTATCAAAAGAATAAGGGCCATACCGGTAATAAACACCGGCACCAATTGAATACAGTTTCATGTTAATTAAATTATTAAGCAATAATCCACTTTCATAATATCCGCTTTCCATTGTCTTGATATCAGTATTAAAATGCATATCCTTATTATTTAATGAACCGAAACCTATATTGGCAGCAACTGCAATTTCGGGATGAAAAATTTTGGAGTGAACAAGCAATTTTCCAAAATTATGAGTAAAATAAAGTGCTACATATTTGTTTGAAAGAAATTCGTTCATTTGCATGGTTGCAAAACTGTTGGATGCAAAAATCGTGAACTTGCGATAACTTCCGTTTCCATTGTATAAATTGCAATAGGGCAGATAACTGTCGATGTAACCCGCCATTATACGAAAAGATGATTTTCCTAAATATTTAAAATAAAACGACTTTTCAAGTTTAAGGTCAAAGCGATTATAAGCAAATTCTCCGTTAAAGAGATTGTTAAAACCCTTTGTATATTGAAACCATAATATCGGATAATTAGTACCTAATGAAATATTTGCGCGTCTTGTTCTCAAGAATTTTTCTTTATAAGCGTACCGGAAACCAACCGCTAGTTCAGTAAAATTATATTCATCAACCAATACAGTAACATTATCTTCTTTCAACCCGTATTTATAATTTCCATAAGCTTGTTTAAATGACCGGCTAAGTGAAACGTTAAGTTTCATGTACCTTAACATCCTGAAACTTAATAACGCCTGATAATGTTCGGCTTTATTCATTCTTTTTATCAATAATCTCCTGAAATTATCAGTGCTGATTAATTCTTTGTTATCATCATAAAAGCTAACAGCTGCGCTTTCTACAGCATCATTAAAATAATCAAATTTTACTTCAAATTCGGAATTACGGTAAAGTAAAAAACTAATATCCCCTCCATATTTAGCTGTTTTATCTTTAAAGCCGTATCCCCAGTATCCACCGACTTTAAAAAATTTTGAAATTCTGTTGTTGGTATGTAAGCCAAGACCCAGGTAAAATCCTTCGTAACTGTTATATTTTAAAAATTTGTTAATATCAATATCAAAATATCCCCAAGGAATACGGCCTGTAATAAGTGTTTCAAAGGATTTTGTTAACTTGTCAAAGTTCTCTGCTTTACCTATGCTGTCAATATAATGGTAGGTTTTAATATCCTTATCATTAAGGCTGTCTTTACGATATGTGTTCCAGAAATTTTCCGGCTTTTTATGAGCATCGGGTTCAACTTCAACTTCAATATTATTAAATTCTCTCCTGACCAGTTCGGGATTCAGGACGATATCCTTTAAATAGCTTTTACCGATTCCCATTAATTTATAAGCTTTTTTACCATCCGAGACTCCGATACTGCCAAAAATAATATCAGTATTTAATTGTACAGGGAACCATTGTTTTCCGTCAATCATTTCATACATCTGCTGGATTTTTATTTTTGTCAGGATTTTTTCATTTGCCGGTTCAGCAATAACATTTTGTATTGCCCACCCATTTGAATTTATTGAGAGAACACCCTTCATTCCATCAAAATTGGTGTTTTTTCTGGGGCGGTATGAAATAATAAAAACCGTATCATTACTTTCAGTATAGGTAGTATCTTCAAGCAGGAAAAGATATTTATTGGTGCTGCCTTTACTTATGGGATTGATATAGTTTTTGCTGAATATACTGATGATTTCATTATAAAACGATGAAGATTGCATTTGTGATATCATAAAAACAATTATAGGATCTTTTAAACCAGATATTCTTGTTGCGATAACATTTTCGTGATTTTTATCAGGATATAGAAATTTTCGTTCGGTTACTGTTTCCATCAGGAAAATGTGCTGCCTGTCAAAAAAGTCCTTTATTTTGATTTCTGAAGTATCAAGTAATGAAGTATCTTTTTTAAGTATAGAATCAATATCTGCAGTAAATATCATTTTATCATAGGAAGTATAGGAAAATGAATGAAGTTTCTCAGGATTATTCAAATTCCTGTTTGCAATTACGTTTTTAATAATGCGGCGAGCGGGATTTTCACCTGGAAAGACAACTATTTCAGGAAGCAGAATATCATTTCTTTCAAGTCCAATTAAAATATTTATCTGATCATCAGTTATAAGATATGTTTTTGTTTCGTAACCTACATAACTAAGTTTTAATGATTTAATGGGTTGTGGGTAATTTAATTGAAATTTTCCGTCAATATCAGTTGTACCACCGTAGTTTCCATCATTGATAATAATATTTACAAATGCAAGAGGTTCTTTGGTTTTGGAATCAATAACGTTTCCTGAAATTGAGTAATCCTGGCCATAGGTTAGCATATTAGCACTAAAAAACACTATCAGCAATATTTTTTGAATAAGAGGCATTTTGATAGAAAATCAATTTTTTGTGAGATTAACAATACAAACTTAATTGATTTTATTTATTAATATGAATCAATGGTTGAATTTTTAGATACTACACAGCAAAATATTTTTCAAGTTCTTTGAGTGTATCTTTGTCGGTTTGAATATCATGCACAATATCACCTTCATGAAGTACAACGATTCGTTCGCAAACTTCTGTAACATGGTTCAAATCGTGACTTGATATTAATATTGATACATTATTTTTTTCTTTAAGCTTTTTTAATATGTTTTTCAAGCGTATCTGGGTAGAGGGATCAAGGCTGTTAAAAGGTTCGTCAAGCACAAGTATTTCTGGATTACCCATCAATGCTGCTGCTACCCCGACTTTCATCTGATTACCAGCAGACAGATCGCGGATGTACTTTTTTTTGTCCAATACCTGTCCGTCAAAAAATTCTTTATGGGTTTTCAAAAAATCATCAATATCACCTTTTGACAAGCCTTTTGTATTACCAACAAAATCAAAATATTCTTCAGGTGTAAGAAAATTAATTAAAAATCCTTCATCAAGGTAAGAACCTGTAAATGATTTCCAGCTATTATTTTTTGCAACATTTTTATTGTCTATCCATACTCCGCCTGAATTTGGTCTAATCAAGTCAAGTATCAATCTGAAAAATGTTGTTTTTCCGGCACCATTATTTCCTACCAATCCGAAACTTTCACCCTTTTTTACTTTTAAATCCGGAATATTTAAAACTGTTATTCCGCTATAATCTTTGGTTAGTTCTTTAGCTTCAATCATGTTTATATGCTTTTTATATTTTCCATATTCTTTTGTGTAATTTCTGCGCTTTTTACGAATATAGATATTAATTCATCAGTTTTTTTACTTCTTAAATCTAAAATCGTTAATCGGTGTTCTTAAATCAATTCCAATTCTTTTACTCTTTCTGCCTGAAACCTTCAGCCATAATATATTTTCGTTTAAAAAATTTTCTTGTTATTATTTTCAATATGGACTTGTTAAATAATAATCCGGAAATTCCTAATAATCCAATAACTATTAATCCTGTATAAGGAACTCCGAAATAGTTAAAAGGTAAATAGATGAATATAGGAATTAAAAATGCAGGTAACATGATAAGCCAGTTTGATGCTCCCATTCCCTGGTAATTAAATGTAGCACCTTTACTTATATCCATGCTTTTTTTATTGAACGTGGCATTATATAGTAATACAAAAGATAATACCCCAATATTAAAAAGAAAAGTAACAAAATTGGTAAATAATATTTTAACCCCGAAAAATACATAAGGAATAGTTAAAATAAAACTTAAAGTGCAAATTAACAGTGCTATAATAAACTTTACACGAATATATTTTTCCATATCAATATTGCTTGTCAGAATGTTGTCGAAATACTTGCCTTCCCAACTGAAAGCATAATTCAGGTAATTTAGCATAAGTCCCCCTGTCATAAATATCCCGACAAATATTAAAAATCCGAAACCTTCGCTGTATATTTCCTGAGGATAGAAAAACAAGCCATAAAGTAAAAACAACGGCGTCATGTAAAGAATTGTTTTAGTGCGTTTATTACGCCAAAATA
Source organism: uncultured Bacteroidales bacterium (assembly GCA_964599115.1). Taxonomy (GTDB): domain Bacteria; phylum Bacteroidota; class Bacteroidia; order Bacteroidales; family JADFUO01; genus JADFUO01. The sequence continues at coordinate 3,491 of CAZREZ010000075.1, read as the reverse complement.
ATTTCATATCCAAAGCAATGATATCGCCTGTAATTCCAAGATTTTGCAAGTATTTGATTTTTGAAATCGCATCGGTTTTCTTTCCTTTTTTCGTACTGATTTCTTCGGGATATAAATGTGATCGTAAAAAGAAATAATTTAAACAATAAAGAAAAATAAATATTAAAGCAGGTATAATAATAAAATACGGATAATCAATTATGTACCCAAGAGCTTGAGTTGAAACCCCGGAAAATGAAATTATTTTAAAATAATCAAGTAAAAGCAATGCAGCTATAAATAATCCGAAAAAACCTACTATTTTAGCATTAGCAACTAATTGTTTTTTAAGATAGACAATCAGTAAATTATTGGAAAGCACTAATATTACTATTGATAAAAGCCACACCCAAACTGTTGATAAGGGATAAAACTGACTAAGCTGAAAAATTGCAAATGGGATAATAAAGAATAATGGTAAAAAATTAAAAAAGTTCAGCAAAGATTTAATTAGCACATAATTAATTAATAAAGATTTTTTTACAGGCAGGTGCATGTATGGCTGAATTGCAAGTGTCGGTATATTTTGCATAAAAAATCTTAAAATAAAAGCAAAAGCAAAATAATAGCCAATAAAACCATTGAATTTTAAGACAGGATCAGAATCGGGAAAAATCTCCTGCCATTTGTCAGCGAGATAAATTCCACCAACTAATGCTTCAAGGATGAGGATAAAAACAAAAAAACCAAGAATAATATTTACAATAAGATTTTTTTGCCAAATCGTTGATCTGAACGATTGTTTAAATTGATGACGAATAAACCATTTTATCATATTTTTCTTTTTGGTTATAAATTGATTTAGAGGATTGATTAAACAAGAATTGTGCAAATATTTCTTGTGTGAAGCAAATCAATATCTTATCAAAATTGGTAATTAATTTAAGTGCGTAAAAATATGTATAAAATGTTTAATAATGAACATAAATAGTTCGGTTTCGCACAAACACTTTGAATTATTTTATTTAAATTTTTATAACTTTACAAAGTTTAAAAAATTATCATGGAAAATAAAAAAAACACTTTTCAACTTATTGTTAAAACTCTTTTTGGTCTTGAAGAAATTCTTGCCGAAGAGTTGACCGGCATTGGTGCTTTGGATGTTGAAATATTAAAACGTGCGGTAAAATTCAGAGGCGACAATGAATTGATGTATAAAGCAAATTATCTGTGCCGTACAGCTTTAAGGATATTAAAACCTATTGCCTGCTTTGAAGTTAATAATGAGGATGACCTGTATCGGAATGTAAGGAAAACAGAATGGTGGAAATACATGGATGTAAATGATACGCTGGCAATTGACGGGGTTGTGAGTAATTCGGTATTTACACATTCAAAATATGTAGCACTTAAAACCAAAGACGCTATTGTTGATAGTTTCAGGGAAAAGTTTGATAAAAGACCTTCGGTAAATATTATTAACCCTACATTAAGGATAAATACTCATATTTATAAAAATCAGTGTACAGTATCACTTGACAGTTCAGGCGATTCATTACATAAAAGAGGCTACAGAACAATTACTGACAAGGCACCCATAAATGAAGTTCTTGCTGCAGGCATGATTTTATTAAGCGGTTGGAAAAAAGATTGTAATTTTGTTGACCCGATGTGTGGCTCGGGAACAATTTTAATTGAGGCAGCATTGTTTGCAAATAATATTCCTCCGGGATATTACCGTAAGGGATTCGGCTTTGAAAAATGGAAAGATTTTGATGCTGATTTATGGAACAATATAAAGAAAGAATCATTAACCGAACAAACTGAATTTGAATACAAAATTATTGGTTCCGATTCATCACGCAAAGCTATAGGTATTGCAAAACAAAATAAAAGATTTGCAAGGTTACATAAAGATATTGAAATTTGTTATAACTCAATAGAAAATCAAATTCCTCCGGAAGGAAAAGGAATATTGATAACCAATCCGCCTTATGGCGAACGATTGAAAAGTGATGATTTGATACAATTGTACAAAACTATCGGTGACGTTCTAAAAAAGAAATATAACGGCTATACTGCCTGGATAATCAGCTCCGACCCTGAAGCATTAAAATTTGTAGGGCTGAAGCCATCAAAAAAGATTATACTTTTTAACGGGCCTCTGGAATGCAGGTTTGCAAAATATGAGATTTATGAAGGAAGCAGGAAGAGAAAGTAGCCGGCAATCGGCAGGTCAGTAATTAACAGACTGAGTGACTGAGAGACTGACCCCGAAAGCTTTCGAGGGAAGACTGATATAAGTTTAACATCTGACATTATACAATCTTAATTACAGATAATATGATAAAAATAAAAAAAATAGGTGTTTTAACTTCTGGTGGTGATGCACCGGGAATGAATGCAGCTGTGAGGGCTGTTGTTAGAACAGGTATTAATAATGATATAGAAGTTACTGGAATTATAAGCGGTTATAAAGGATTGATAGATGGTGATTTCAGGCAGATGGATACAACTTCGGTTTCCAACATTATTCAACGTGGGGGAACAATCCTGAAAACAGCACGAAGTAAAAAGTTCAAAACAAAAGAAGGAATGGAAATAGCTTTCCAAAACATTAAAAAGCAAGGTATTGATGCACTTATTTTAATTGGTGGAGATGGAACATTTACAGGTGCTTATGAATTTGGTAACATTTATGATTTCCCGATAATCGGTTTGCCGGGTACAATTGATAATGACCTGTATGGCACTGATTTTACAATTGGTTATGACACTGCCATTAATACTGTTGTTGATGCTGCCGATAAGATCAGGGATACGGCTTACTCACACGACAGATTATTTATTATTGAAGTAATGGGAAGAGATGCCGGATTTATTGCGCTGAGAGCAGGAATTGCAGCCGGTGCAGAAGATATTCTCATACCTGAAACAATAACATACATTGATGATTTATTACATAAGCTTGAGCACGATTGGAGGAAGAATAAAACTTCAGGTATTATTATTGTTTCCGAAGGAGATGATTCGGGTGGGGCTTTTGAGGTTGTTAAAAAGATTAATGAAAAATTTGATTATTTCAAAACCCGTGTAACAATACTCGGACATATTCAAAGAGGTGGTTCGCCAAGCTGTATGGACAGGGTTTTGGCAAGCACTCTGGGATATGAAGCCGTTAAAGCATTGTTAAAAGGTAAAAGAGGAGTAATGGTCGGAAAAGTTCATAAAGATATTGTTTTTACTCCTTTTGAAAAAGCAATTAAACACAATCAGGAAATTAACAAATCCCTACTGGAAATGGCGAGAGTGTTGTCGTTATGAAAAAGTTAAGAAATTGTATAATTAGTTTTTGGTAATAAATTCAAACAGCTTACCAATAAGCACCAAAAAACAAATTACAAATGACAAATAAATTACAAATTTCAATGATCAAATGTCCAAAACAGCTTTGAATATTGTGATTTAGGTCATTGAGATTTACCTGCCCTGTGAAATACGAAGTAATTTTT
>CAZREZ010000074.1:0-10495 GCA_964599115.1 uncultured Bacteroidales bacterium | reverse complement strand
GAAATTTTTTGTTTTCTCAAGAACATTCATCACCTGCTTTTCATCTTTCGACATCATAGCCGAATACCCGACGATGTCGGTGAACATGATGGCTGCGAGTTTTCTGGTTTCATTCATTTTTATAGATTCGTAATCACTCTTCTAATCCAATTCTTGTTAGAATTTCTTTGAATCTTGTGTCCGTTAGCAGATCTTCGAACCATATTCCAGATTCACATCCAAGCAGTACAACCGCAAATTCATGATTTTTGCAGGCAACATCAAGCCATTCAAAAACTTGATCATTATTACCGAGACCGGAATGGATTATAGCGAATTCGAAGGCTCTGGCATCCTGGCTTTTAGCTAAATCTTCTAATTTTTTTAGTTCATCCAAAGCTTCCTTTTTTTGTCCTGATTTGGCATAGGCATAACCCAGGCTTCCACCAGAATCAAAAAAATCTCCGGTCATAGCCCTCACTTTTTTAAAATATTCAATCGCCAGATCATACTTTTTTTGCCATGCACTAACGACGCCCATAAGCAAATAAGCAGGAGAGAAATCAGGATCCATATCAATTGTAAACTGAAGCTGGCTTGTTGCTTTTTCAAAGTCACCAGCCCATGCATAAATAATACCAAGATCACGATTGATAATTGCCGATCCGGGATCATATTCTTGTGCCTGGGTCATATAGTGTATGGCTTCTTCATGTCGGTTGATAATACTGAGTAACGCGGCATACCAATTATAAGCAGTGGCATAACGTGGATTAAGCTGAATAGCCTGCTTAAAAGAACGCTCTGCCCCAAGCCAATCCCAGTCATAAGTGAATTTAATAAATCCAAGCGCTGTATGGGCTTCAGCCAGGGTTTCGTCAATGGATAATGCTTTTTCAGCAGCAATCCTACCCTGGCGAATAATAGGCTCAGGCTTGGCCAGATGCATTGAAAGCATACAATAACATTCTGCCAAACCTGCATAGGCAAGTGCAAAGTTGGAATCAATTTCAATGGCACTTTGGAAAAGCTCGAGTGCTTTGTCAAATCCAACTTCACTTCTCCTGTTCCAGAAATATCTGCCCTTTAAATACAGGTTATATGCCTCCTTATTTTCTGTGTAACGTTTAACCAGTTCATTTTTTTCATTTCTAAGCAGCTTTACTTTTAGATTTTCAACAATAGCAAGGGATATCTCATCCTGAATAGTAAAAATATCAGCCAATTTTCTTTCATATTTTTCTGACCACAATTGATAACCGTTCTCTATATTAATAAGCTGTGCGGTAACCCTTAAATTATCACCTGATTTACGGACACTCCCTTCAAGAATAAATCCAACATTAAGTTCTTTGCCAATGTCCCGGATGTCCATACTCCTATCTTTAAATGAGAACGCAGATGTCCTGGCGACCACCCGCAGGTTGGTAATATGTGAAAGGGCATTTATGATTTCCTCTGCCATACCTTCACAGAAGTATTCCTGATCGTTATTCGGACTCATATCTACAAATGGGAGTACCGCAATGGAGTTTTCCAATGTAACATTATCGATATTTGTGGTTGGTGATTTTTTGGATACTATATGGTTTTTAAACACAAAAAAGAGAGCCGTAAGAATGATCAAAATAACTAGTATTACAGGGAGTACAATTTTTCTTTTGTTCTTGTTTCCCTTTTTGGTTACTCTTTGACTTCGTTTAGTGGCATATCGTGGGAATCCTTCTTCAATAACAGAATAGACTTTAACAGGATGCCTGACATTTTTCAATGTCTTCTCACCCAGAAAATCAGCTTCTATACCCGGTTTGTTGCTGATCGTTTCATATATCTGTTCTGAAATACAAATACCTCCATCTTCTGCCAATCGTTCTATTCTCGAAGCTATATTAACACCATCACCAAATACATCCCCTTCTTTAAATACAATATCGCCAAGATGAATACCGATGCGAAGATTAAGATCAGGATCATCGCTAACGGATTGTTGAATTTCCTGAGCACACTGCACCGCATCCAAAGCACTCTGAAAACAGAGCAGAGTCCCATCACCCATCTCCTTCAGAAACTCCCCATTGAATTTTTCGACAAGCGGCTTTTGAATGTCTCTGTTTTTTTGAAGGATAGAAAGAGCCTTGTGCTCATCTTGTGACATAAGAGCTGTGTAACCGACAATGTCGGTGAACATAACTGCGGCTAGTTTTCTTATATCTTTCATTGTTTTTTATTTCAATTCAATAAACTTATTGGCTTCATATTCAATCTTCTGATAGGGGAATAACAACCATATAACCACGTTCTTCACTAATGACCCTGGAAATATGCCCCTTACCAATCGTATCCTCTACCAGCAAAGCAGAACCTGGACCAAAGGTTCGAATTTCACCATCTGATACTTCAACCTCAAGTTCACCCAAAAGTGTGAATAATAGTTGGCGGTGGGGTGTCGGATGCCAATCGCCATACCATTCTGATGGACTTGAAATGATAAAAGTCTTACCGGATGAATTCATAACTTCAGATACAGAGATCGGAGGTGCCGGTGGAGCAAAATCTAAAAGCTTAAATAATAATTCTTCATCCGAAAAATGAGATACACCGTTTGAATCAGTATATAACCGAACATAATGAAAAGGATCGGACACTTTTATTGAATCAAATTGTATCTGGGCCCGGCTACTTGAAAAACTTAAAACAAAGCCTGTAACAAATGCAATAAAAAGAAAACTACATTTCATTTATTTAGGTGTTGGTTGTTAAATCTTTCTACATACAATAAATTTACTATTCGCTTAACAGATTTTCAAGCCTCATTTTAATAAGCAAATCCTTAAACCTTTGATCTGACCTAAGAGAGTCAAATGGAGGAGGAGTTGTGATATAGATCAGGTTCCCATCACGTTCATCATAGGCTTTATCAAACCACTTGAAGGTATTGTCAGTCTCACCTAATCCATGATAAATAGATCCTACCCAAAACGATGAGACATAACCTTCTTTCGATTTCTCAATCAAATCGTTCAAGATATTAATTGCATTATCTTTTTGTCCTGCAAGTGCATAATATAAACCTAATACACCCACATTCGCTATGGTTTTTGCTCCTGCCTCAAGCATCTTTTTACCTTCTGCAAGGGCTTCCTTATACATTTTCTTTTGGGCATAAGCTTCCATAAGGCAATGATGTCCCATTGGAAAATTCTTTTCACTTTGCTGCAATCGCTTAAAATAGTCGATGGCACTATCAAATTCTCGTTTATAAATATAAACATATCCTATCCTTATCTTTATTAAGAGATTTAGGGGATCTAGCTCTTGTGCCTTTTGAAGCGTTGCCATGCTTTCATCAAAATTACCCTCCATAAAGGACCAATAAAATTCAAACCATTGATGGGCACTTGTAGAATTGGGATTTAATTCCAGTGCTTTTAAAAAGTTTCTACTTGTTGATTTTCTATCATAATCATAAAACAGTGAAACAAGACCCAATGATACATAGGCTTCTGCTAGCTTTGGATCAATCTCCAAGGCTTTCAAAGCAGCGTTTCTTGCCGTTGGCATGGCATCTTTAGTGGGTAAAATATTAAAACCTGTAGAAAGAAGTGTATATGCCTCTGCAAGTGAAGTATATGCAAGAGTAAACCGGGAATCTGCCTCAATGGCTTTTTTATAATAGTCAATGGCCTGATGAGTATATTCAGGAAGGAACTTATTGATGTAATATCTTCCTTTCAAATATAAATCGTATGCTGTAATATTTCCCGGCTGCTGTTCCTTATGCAACTTAACTTTCAAATGAAGGGTGTCTTTTAACCGACCAACTATTTTGGCAGTTATTTCTTCCTGTATCTCAAATACGTCTTCTAATTCTCTGTCATACCTTTCTGACCAAAGGTGATAGCCATCCTCCACTTTTATCAACTGGATAGTAATGCGTATACGGTTACCTGCTTTTCTGATGCTGCCTTCAACCAGTATCCCCACATTTAATTTTTGACCAATTTCCCGGATATCTGATTTTTGATTTTTAAAAGCAAAAGATGAAGTCCGAGCTACTACGTTCAGATTTTTAACTTTAGTTAAAGCATTGATTAGCTCTTCTGCCATTCCTTCACAAAAGTATTCTTGCTCATGATCAGAACTCATATTAACAAAAGGTAAAACAGCAACGGAGTTTTCTATAGTTCTTCCTGGTTCTTTAAATCGTGGTTTTGGAAGATTTCCTTCTCTTTGAATTGGATTAACCGAATAGATATTAATTGGATGGCTGATATTTTTCAGGCTTTTAATTCCGACTAATTCTGCCTTAATATCTGTTTTGTTTTTAATGTCTTCATACACCCTTCCAGAAATATATATCCCACCGGGCTCACCTGCTGCCTCAATCCTGGAAGCTATATTTACTCCATCGCCAAAAACATCATTTTCCATCACTATAATTTCGCCTATGTGAATTCCAATGCGAAGACTAAACATTGATTCACGATGGCACTCTTTCTGAATGGCTATCGCACAATTCACTGCATCACTGGAAGTTAGAAAAATTGATAATGTCCCGTCGCCAATCTCCTTAATAAATTTCCCGTTGAATTTATGTATCGCCGACTTATGAATTTCCCTGTTCTTCCCAAGGATATTCAAAGCCTGTTTTTCATCTTTCGACATCACAGCAGAATACCCGACTATGTCGGTGAACATGATGGCTGCGAGTTTTCGGGTCTCCATTCTTTTTAATTTATTATCACTCATGAAAATGCGTACAATTCACTTATTCATTAATTATACTATCGTATAGCAATTTGGCTTTTAATGCTCTTTCATAAAACATTTGAAAAGTAGTGTCAAAAGAATATGCTTTCAAATAACTTTCATATGCTTTATCATATTTTTTTATTTGAATAAAATAGTCCCCTTTACAGTCATAAGGATTTTGATCATCCGGAAAAAGTTCAATATAATGATCAAAGCAGGATTTTGCATTATCTAATTGGTCTGTAATTAAATAAGCATATCCCAGCATGCAAATTGGAACGATTGCAAGTTTGGGTCCGCAATAATAATCGCCTTTAATTCCAATTGAATCTGCCTTAAAAAAAGCAGAAATGGCTTTGTCGTAATCTTTATTTAGATAATAATAAAATCCAAGATTAATATAAGCATCCGCATAATTTGGATATAGATCTACCAATTCCAGTCCTAAATTGGAATTATTCGAATTTTTATCCTTTAGCCATTTTACTAGCGCTTTTTTTTGTATCTCTTCACCTTTACTTAATTTGGTATTGCAATTTATACCAGCAATTGCATTTTCTTCAAATTTTTCATCATTATTATGAAAAAGATGAAAAGTCGCCAGCTGATAATACGCCATAAAGAAATTTGAATCTTCTTTTATAGCCTGTTCATAGTAAGAAACAGCTTTTTCAAGCTCAACTACATCATAAGCAATTTCATAACCATTCTGGTATAATTCCAATGCTTTTTCTGAATTTATAGAAATAGTCATAAAATTGTTTGTCATATCCTGTTTGCAAGAAATTGATACAAACAAAACACTGACAAGTAAGCCGATTTTGTATATTACATGTGTTTTCATATTTATACTTTCTAGTTAGGAATTATGGTTAGGTATACTTCAAATGGGCGAAAACCAAATCTTTTTCCGTCATTCTTATTATTTTCTGGGTTGTTGCCTGTTTTTCATTTTTCGACATCATAGCAGAATACCCGACAATATCGGTGAACATGATGGTGGCGAGTTTGCGTTGTTCTGTTTGCATTGTTCTTATTTATTCCAGCCCCATTTTTCTTAAAATTTCCAAATATCTTGGATCTGATCTGATTATGTCAAGTAAGGGATATGTTTTAATTTCTGTCAATTCCAGATCATGAGCATCATACGCTTTTTCAAGGAATTCAAGACCCTGATCCTCTTGCCCAAGACCAAAAAAGAGCAATGATATAAGGAATGGTGATATATATTCGGTTTCATCCTTATTTAGGATTTCTTGTAAGATCTGGCTGGCTTTAATTTCTTCACCCATTTCAGAATAGGTAATACCAGTCCATATCACATTTTCCTGCTCCTCGAAAAAAGCCAGTGCCTGTTTATACATCCCTTTGTATAAATAAGCCTGCCCAAGGTATGTATGCAAATCCTTTATTGGAAAAACATTCAGGGCTTCTTCCGTAACTTCTATTACTTCATCATACTTGCGGTCAGTAATATATGCCATTCCAAGATTATTAATGGCTCCAGCGGATAATGGATCCAGGAGGCATCCTTTTTTCATTTCCTCTACTGCCTTTTCCAATTGACCAGTGTAAGTAAGGATCAAACCATATTGAACATGAAAATAGAAATGATTGGGATTTAATTTTATGGCATTTTTGTAATTGTCTTCAGCTGCTTTCCATTCCCAATTTATGAGATTTACAAAACCTAAAGAGGCATATGCCTCGGCAAGGTTGTTATCCAGTTCAAGGGCTTTTAATGCTGTTTTTTTAGCTTTGGGATAAATATCCATGGAAGGAGGCGCATACCACATTAACATGCAATAGCTACTGGCTAAACCTGAATAGGCAAGAGCAAATGTTGAATCCTTCAGGATGGCTTGCTTAAAATAATATATTGCCTTAAGGATGTTAGGTTCAGTTTTCTGCCTAAGGCTTTGTCCTTTCAAATATAATCTATATGCTTCAAAGTTTTCCGTTGGTTCTTTTTCAATTTGTCCTATCTCTTCAGGTGAAAGCACGGTCTGTAATTGCCTGGCTACTTGTTTAGCAATTTCATCCTGAATATAGAATATATCCTTCCATTCTCCATCATATTCTTCTCCCCATAAATGATCTTCATGTTTTGCCCGAATAAATTGAACACGTATGCTTAAATTATTTTTGTGTCGCTGAATACCTCCTTCAATTATATAGTTCACACCAAGTTCCTCTGCTATTAAAGGAATAGGTTTGGGATTATCTTTATATTGCAACGTAGATGTGAGTGATAAAACACGAATTTCTTTAATATTTATTAATTGCATAATGATCTCATCTGCAATAGCATCACCTAAATAAGAATATTCTTCATCCTGGCTCCAATTTTTTAAGGGAAGAACCGCAATGGACTTCTCTAACATAGTAATATCTTTTTGATTTTTACGATCGTATACTTTATTAAAAACAATCAGAGCAATTATTATCGCAATTCCTATGAGAACAATAGCAGAAATAGCTATGATCAACTTTGGTTTAATTTTTTCCTGTTTTTTATGTTTCGGTTTTGAAAGAACTGTTTCCTGTTGTCTGGTGATAACAGAATAGATTTTAACCGGATGACTGATGTTCTTAAATTGTTTTTCTCCAATAAATTTAGTTTTAATATCCGTTTTGTTTTTGATATCTTCATAAACCCTACCTGAGAGATAAATCCCACCGGGCCCACTAGCTGCTTCTATTCTGGAGGCTATATTTACCCCATCACCAAAAATATCATTTTCCTTCAGTATGATATCACCAATATGAATACCAATGCGAACTTGAAAATCGGATTCTTTACAACATGCTTTCTGAATTTCCAAAGCACAATTAACTGCATCAAAGGAGCTTTGGAAAATGGACAGGTTGCCATCGCCAATTTCCTTAATAAACTCTCCTTTGAATCTATGTATTGCCGACTTATGAATTTCCCGGTTCTTCCCAAGGATATCCAAAGCCTGTTTTTCATCTTTCGACATCATAGCCGAATACCCGACGATGTCGGTGAACATAATGGCGGCGAGTTTGCGTAGTTGTGTCATTTTTTTTGCTATACAGAGAAAACCAACCTATTTAATAATTAATATTTATTCTAACCTTTAAAATTTAGTATTAACTTACAAAGATAATAATAAATTTTTATTTTTTAATTTGTTTATACATAAGCTTGTTCATATGCAGATAAATGAATTTTTCGGGTAAAACTCAAATAGTTACGCCATCATCAAAAATTGAATTTTTAAAATATATTTTAAAATAATTTTTTCATTTAAGCAAGTTGATTAGTTAAATATTATAATTTTGTGCTTTTAAAAATTATAGCATTATTTTATTATGTCAAAGATAAGAGTAGCAATAAATGGTTTCGGAAGAATAGGCAGAATAACTTTCAGACAATTAATAAAGAATGATAAAATGGAATTAATTGCCATTAATGATCTTACCAACCCGAAAACCCTCGCACATTTATTAAAATATGATTCAATTCATGGTCAATTTGACGGGGAAGTTAAATTTGAAAAAAATAAGCTGATTGTAAACGGAGAAACAATTCAGGTGCTTTCTGAAAAGAATCCTTCATATTTACCCTGGAAAGATTTGGATATAGATGTAGTAATTGAGTCAACAGGAAAATTCGTAACCAAAAGCAAAGCAATAAAACATGTTGAGGTTGCAGGAGCAAAAAAGGTTATTATCTCGGCACCTGCCAAAGGGCAAAGTAATGGAGTTAAATATGTGGTTTTAGGTGTAAATGATGATATAATTGATAAAAATGATGTGATAATTTCCAACTCATCCTGCACCACAAATAATGTAGCTCCTTTAATAATGATTTTAGATGAATTATGGGGAGTTGAAAAAGGCTTCATAACAACAATCCATTCATATACCAAAGACCAGAATTTATTAGATGCTCCGCACACCGATTTACGAAGGGGGCGTGCAGCAGCTTATTCAATTGTTCCTACAACCACAGGAGCTGCCAAAGCTGCCACAAGGATTTTCCCGCATTTAAGAAGAAAACTCGGTGGTGCCGGCATACGCGTCCCTGTTCCTAATGCTTCTTTGACCGACCTTACATGCACTCTGAAAAAACCTACCAGCATTGAAGAAATTAATGCTGCTTTTAAAGAAGCTGCTGAAGGTAGACTAAAAGGAATTTTGCAATATACCGAAGACCCGATTGTTTCAATTGATATTATCGGCAATACACATTCCGCTGTTTTTGACGCAGGATTAACAGCAGTATTAGGCGAGAAAAACAAGCTGGTTAAAATAATTGCATGGTATGATAATGAAATGGGTTATGCCCAACGATTGGTTGAATTGATTGAGAAGTTTGTGTAATTAGTATGTGTCCATATATAATACTCATCCGATGACTTCAAGTCACCGGATGAGTATGTAAATATACTTTTTAAAATTAATATGTTTTAGTCATATTTTCAGGGATAACAAGAACATAATTTGCAATATTCAGATATTCATCGGATAACTTATCAATTTCTTTTTGTTCAACCGAAGCAATTGTAAGAATTTTCAAATCAGGTTTTTCTTGTTTTAGGTACCATACAATTCCTTCAAAATCATTTGAATGATATGTTCCGTTATAATGAACAAACAATGTCCCTTCCGACAGGTTTTCTAAAATAAAATGTGACATGGTCGCATCTTTAATTGCTTGAGCTTTGGGAAGATTGGCATTAGCATGTCCCATGCCGCCCATCATTTTCAACATATTTTTATAACAATTAACTTCAGGATCGTACTTTATAGGGAGAGGTGCAATTAAAACTCTTGCTTCTTGGTTCAAACTATCCAATCCTTCAAAACCCTTTTTATGAACAACGGCTGCATATCTGCGAGGGATATTTGTTGCAATAAAATCCAAATTGTTTTCTTTGGCAAATTCAACCAGTGGCTTATAATCCGTTTTATAATTGGGCCATAATTTGGCTTCATTTTCAAAATTTTTTGTTTTTATTAATTCATTTAGATATTCATCAAGAATTAACTGATTGTCGGTTTCAAACATTTCTGCACCCATTACAAGTAATTCCCCCTTCTTTTCGAAAATGTCGCTTGTTAATTCCAGTTGCAGCCAATGACAAATAGGATTATTGTGCATTTCGCCGAAAAGTACAATATCGGATTCTAAGGCATTCTTTAATAATGCTTTATATTTTATCTGTTTTCCTTCCGAATTAAATAATTCATAAGCAGATTTGTCACTTTTCATTGCTACTGTAAGAGCGAAAACTAATAATAATAGAAAGATTTTTGTTTTCATAATTTTATATATTTATTTTTTCAATTCATCTGCATGAAACATCATCGGCAAAATATCTTTTACACTTTTAATAATACGGATTTTAGCTGTATCCCCTTTTAAAATAATACGGATTTCCGATTTTTGTTTGTTTTCGTATTCAGCTAAAACCTGACGACAGGCACCACATGGTGTTACAGGGTGACTTATCTTGAAATTCATAGCCTTTGCTGATATAGCTATTGATTTGATTTTTACATCAGGGTACTGTGATGAAGCATAAAATACGGCAACACGTTCTGCACACATACCTGATGGATAGGCAACATTTTCCTGATTGTTTCCTGTAATTATTTTGCCATTCTCGAGCAAAACAGCGGCCCCGACATAATACTGTGAATATGGAGCATAAGCTGTATTAACCATCTTGCAAGCTGTATCAAGTATGGTTTTATCTTCAGGATTTAACTCTTTTATAGAATCGTATTCTTC
>CAZREZ010000073.1:0-10574 GCA_964599115.1 uncultured Bacteroidales bacterium | reverse complement strand
AGAAAAAAAACAATAAAAAAAGATCAAAATAAATTTGGATTACAACATAGAAGTGTCTGTCCATAAAGTCCGATAGTTTAAATAAATATTAAAAATTACAAATGACAAGCACCAAAATACAAATAAATCTCAATTATCGAAATTTCAATATTCAAAGGGGTTTTGAACATTTGATCATTGAAATTTGGAATTTATTTGTCATTTGTTTTTTGTTATTTGGTGCTTTAATTCAAAATTTGTTTGACTTTATGGACGAACACTAAATATAATATCTATGAGTAAAATTAAGTTAATTGAAGAAAAACTTTTCAGGGTGTTGATGTTTTTAGCTACATGCCTTATTGCCTTTGCATTATGTTTAATAATATTCAGTATTTTATATAAAGGAATTCCGTCAATTTCATGGGAAATGCTTACTCAAACCCCGAAAGGAGGTTTTTATTTCGGTAAAGAAGGTGGAATTTTAAATGCAATTATAGGGTCACTATATCTATCAATAGGAGCAACGTTTCTGGCTTTTATTATTGGCTTACCCGTTGCTCTTTATATGAACGTTTTTCTGATAAAACATAAAAAATTAATTAATATCATCAGGTTCTTTCTGGATTTGCTATGGGGCGTTCCTTCAATAGTTTATGGTGCTTTCGGTTTTACATTGATGATATTTTTTGGAATTAAAACTTCGCTTCTCGCAGGAATAATCGTTGTTACTTTATTTATTATACCTATCATGGTAAGAGCAATTGACGAAGTTTTAAAAACCGTTCCTGTTGGTTTACTTGAGTCTTCATTATCATTGGGCTCCACAAAATCCGAAACTGCTTACAGGGTATTTTTCAAGCAATGTATTCCGGGAATAATCACTGCCGTTTTACTGTCTTTCGGCAGAGCTATCGGCGATGCAGCTTCAGTACTTTTTACAACCGGATATACCGACCATATTCCAACTTCTCTTTCTCAACCAACTGCAACTTTGCCACTTTCAATTTTCTTTCAACTTACTTCTCCAATTCCCGAAGTTCAAAACAGGGCTTATGCTTCGGCAGTAGTCTTAACAGTTATAATATTAATAATTAGTATATTATCAAGAATATTTTCAAAAAAATTTCAAAAAAACCAAATCAACTTTTAAAGATGAACAACAAATCGAAAATAAAAATCCAGGATTTAAATCTTTATATTGGCAAACATCATATCCTTAAAAATATATTCACGGAAATACCTGAAAAAAAAGTTACTGTAATATTAGGTCCGTCGGGCTGCGGAAAAACTACTTTGATGAAAAGCATGAACAGGCTAACCGACCTTTATCCAGAAATTAAAATAAACGGAAAAATAATTATTGACAACAAAAATATTCTTGATAATAAACAAAATATCTCAAAACTGCGACAAAAGATGGGACTACTTTCTCAACGCCCCTACCCCTTACCAATGAGCATCTATAATAATGTTTCCTATGGCTTAAAAATCAATAACAAATGGACAAAGAAAGAAATTGAACAAAAAGTTGAACATTATTTAAAACAAGTAGCTTTATGGGACGAAGTAAAAGACAGATTAAAAGAACCTGCATCCCGTCTGTCAATCGGGCAGCAACAACGCTTATGCCTTGCCCGCGGACTTGCTGTTGACCCTGAAATAATTCTTGCCGATGAACCAACCTCTGCCTTAGATCCCATCTCAAGTCAGGTTATTGAAGAAAAATTTGCCGAACTGAAAAAAAATTATACAATTGTACATGTTACACATATTTTAAGACAGGCAAAACGAATCGCCGATTATGTTGTATTTATGTATATGGGTGAAGTAATTGAACAAGGAACTGCAAATGAAATATTTGAAAATCCCAAAAAAAATAAAACAAAATCGTATTTAAAAGGATTATTTTATTAAACTTACAAAAATATTTCAAAATATACTAATATCTTAATTTGTAACTAATCAGTATTAAATTAACAATGAAAATTTCTTAATACGTGAATTGGGGAATAAGGGAAATAGGGGGAATAAGGGAAATAAGGAAATAACCTTATACCCACTTATACCTGATTAATAAACTGATTAGTTACCTTAATTTAATTTATTTTATTATGAACATTTTTTTCAGAATTACATTTTTGAGTTTAGTTGGATTTCTGATTTCTGCAAATTTATTTGCACAGTTTTCCATTAAAGCAGAATTACGACCACGAGCAGAATTTCGTAATGGGTACAAAGCTCTGAACGATTCGGTAAATGACCCCGCATATTTTGTAAGCCAGAGAACACGATTAATTTTTGATTATTCCAATAAAAAATTTAAAATCGGCATTTCTTTACAGGATATCAGGGTTTGGGGAGATTTTACTTCATTTAGCTCTACCGGAGTTTTCGGAAATAGAGCCAGCACTTATCTTAATCAGGCGTGGATTGAGTTATTTTTAAACAAATATTCATCATTAACAATAGGGCGGCAATATTTAATTTATGATGACCAACGTTTACTTTCTGCACGTAACTGGAACCAAAACTCTTTGTCGTATGATGCATTAGTATATAAATTCAAAAAAAACACATTCATGTTTGATTTTGGATTTTCATTAAACAACCAAAGAGAAAACGTTTTCGGTAATTATTATGCACCCAACATAATAAAAACCTTAAATTTTTTATATCTGAAAAAACAATTTAGCAATCTCAATATTTCCATACTTGGGATTGCTTCCGGTTATCAAAAGGATGGAACAGCAGAAACAATTTATTTACGAGCAACAACAGGTACATATTTAGAATATAAAACAGGAAATTTATTTGTTTCAGCAAGCGGGTATTACCAGTTTGGTAAAAATAAAACCGGAATGGATGTTAATGCATATTTACTTTCTGCAAAAACAGAATATAATATTTGGAAATTTAATATAGGTGCAGGCATAGATGTGGTTTCCAGTAAAAATGAACTAAAAACAGATTCAAGCTATATTAAAAAAGACCAAATGTTTAGTGTATTATACGGTGGCAGGCATAGGTTTTATGGAAATATGGATTATTTCAGTAATCTTCCTGTTGCAACAAATGGCAGTGGCTTGGTAGATATTTTTGCTACACTTAATTACAAGCTCACTTCAACAACAGCTTTAGGTGTGGCTTATCATTTTTTCGCTTTACAAAACAATGTTATTGATCCTATATTCACAGGAACGGAAACAAAAGCATTAAAAAAAAGTTTAGGCTCCGAGCTTGATATTAATTTTTCCTGGACATTAAGTAAGGTAATAAATCTTAAAGGGGGTTATTCTTTTATGCTCCCAACCAATTCGCTTGAGATCATACAAGGTGTTGCACCAGGCAAAAGTAATTTTTCCTCATGGGCATGGGTCATGCTAACTGTTAAGCCAAAATTATTTTGACAGGATGTGAGTTGGTTTTAAATTAAGTTAGAAACTAATAACATTAGGATAAACGAGACCTCTTTAATATCACATTCAATCTTTTCAGAATAACGGGTTTCAAGTATTAATTTTCCGAACTTAGAAACATTAGTTATTTTTGCTTCAATAATTTTATCTTTAAATTTGTATTTATGAAATGATTGAAATCTGAACATTGATTGCAAATAATCCGAATTAATAATTTCCTCCTGCCCGCTTCTTAATTGAAAATATCTTTTTTCTAAAAAAACACAAAGTTTATCCAAGCAGTTTTTCAGGTTCAGGGGTTCTTTTAAAATATTTATCAAAGAAACCGGATTTGGTGCCTCACTGCTAAATTTAATTTGGTTTACATTCAAACCTATTCCGATTATTGAATAATCAAAATCATTTCCCCGGATGGTATTGTTAATCAAAATGCCGGCAACTTTTTTTTCATCAATATATATGTCGTTTGGCCATTTAATACTTATTTTATGATCTTTTATAAAAGATTTAACAAAATCATCAACAGCTAATGCAGCAAACTTGTTTAACATATACTGCTTTTCAACTGCAAGAAAATCAGGGTATAACACAACACTGAATGTTAAATTCTTTAACGGAGCACTTTCCCAGTAATTTTTATCCTGCCCTTTACCGGCATGTTGTGTTCTGGCAACAATAACCGTTCCTTCCGGCAATCTATCTTCAGACATCATCTTTGAAGCATAACTATTGGTTGAATCCACAGAATCAAGATTTATTATATTAACACCGAAAGTTCTTTTCCTGTCCATAATACAAAATTTTACCAGGTTTATGATTCCGATAACTATCGGAAAAGCTGTTAATGACAAAGGCATAGCTTTGCTACCTTCGGTAAAAGTTTAAGGTAAAGATGCCTGTCTGGTCTTAAATTAATAGCTAAGGTTATTTTTTACCTAACCCTTACCTACTCACCAAACCGGATTCATAACCATAACCTCTAAGCATCTGAAATTAAAACAAAACCGTTACAGTGCCTTTTTTTTCATAAGAATTTCCTTGTTCAGTATTATGTCTGACAAAATAAATGTAAACGCCTAAGGGAACATAATCGCCTTTATATTTTCCGTCCCACCCTTCATTTGGATTTTGTGTTTCAAACATTAATTTTCCCCATCGATTGAAAATCTGAAATGAATAACCTGAATTATCAATAAAAATTGTTACGGGTTTGAATTCGTTGTTAATACCTTTTGGTGCAAAGGCATTTGGAAGATAAATCTCGGATGCCTGATTAACTATTGCAATATTTGATTTTGCAGAATCATGAAAAGGATATGTTTCACCGTTGCCTTCAATAGCTTGAATATAATATCCGTATTTGCTTTGTGAATTTGTAAATTCCGAAATATCATCTGAATAATTATTTATGCCAAATGGTAAACTAATAATAGGGTCAGGATCAAAAATCCCATTCACTTGTCTGTAAATATTGTATGAAACAACTCCTCCGTCCCATCCTTCATAATCATTCCATACCAAATAATTTGTTTTATCGGGTTTTGCTTCTGCTGTTAGAAAAATTGTTCTTGCTGTGTTTGAAGTCAGGAAGTCTTTGCCGCAACTATCAATAACGATTATTTCATAATAATAGCTTCTGTTGTTTACCAGAGCATTATAATCGTCATACTTAATTTGAGAAATAACGGAGGGTGTTATTATTTCAAGTAAATCAAACGGGTCTGATAGGTTTTCCGACCTTAAAATTTTATACCCGGTAACATATGCAGATGTATCAACAAATAAAGTTAATTCAACATGATCATTATTTACAACTGAAGCATTTCTTAAATAAATAAAATCAGGTTTTGAAAATTCATAGGTAGTAATACATTTTTTGCATGATGTTGATGTTATTTGATTTAAATGATTATATGCCTGTATAAAATAGCAATATTCATTATCGGTTAATAAATTTTGATGAACAAAACTTGTATCGGATGAAGAAGTTATTGTCAATAAATTAAAAGGGCCTTCATCAATACTAAAATAAATTTTATAACCTTCCAGTTGGTTTAGCATATTTATATATGATGTCCAGTTAATTATGTTTGAAGAATCGCATGGATTATAAATAATTTCATATAAACAGATTGTTCTAATTGAGTCGCCTTCACCAAACGGACCGATTCCAAGAGGACTTGTATTGCCGCAACTGTCAAAAGCTGCAATACTGTATGATTTTGTTGAAGTGCACGGATCAACTGCAAAGTCAGTATAAAATGTATTATTTAATCCATAGTTAGTATCTATAGTTATCCACGTTCCACCTTGGTTACGATAAATAATATATGCTTCAGTGTCGCTTGCCGGATTAACTTCCCATCCGATTACAACATTTTCATTTGAATCAATACTAACAGAGTCCAAAACCGGTGTGGGAGGTTTATTGATATCATAGAACCAGTCTCCTGCAATATTTGATGTTGATTCACATCCCGATTCATCTGAAATTTTTATTTGATAATTTATTGTGTCGTTACAAACGCTGATTGTCTCGTTATATTCAAAATTTTGAACAGAGTCAATCATATCCCAGTTACTAAATGAATACTTGTGATAAATTTTATACCATCCGTTTGATGAAGACAGTAATGGAGTATGTAAAGCATTCCATTCCAGTTCGGCTCTTCCGTTACCCGGATTAAAAACCTGAAGAAAGATTGTACTTAAAGTATAAGAAAAAACAGTATCACCGGCAATAGTTAAAGTTTTGATAAAATAAAAATTTTGCATTAGGTTTGAATAAGAGTCTGTATGAGTAAAACTTGTATTGCTGTAATTAGATGAATTGCCGATTTCAGTGAAAATATCAGGGTTTGAAGCAAAGGCATGATAAAAATGATAGCTTATAAATTCATTTAATTCAACCGGTGGTGTCCAGTAAAGTGTGGCATCACCATTGTTTTCAACAGCAACGCACTTTAGATAATGCGAATACTGGGGATACATCTTTAAAGATGATAAAAGAATAATGATTATTATAAGATTTGATTTTTTAAACATACTTTTTGATAAGCTGAAATAATATTTCTGCTTTTATATTTAAAGTATTGTTTTTAAAATTATTGCATGAAAGGTTCAAAATTAATTAATTTATTTACCAACCAACAATTCAAACATTGTTTCTTTTGTAAGATATTTTTTTGCCAACTGAATTAAACTTTCAGAAGTTATTGAGTTAATTAAGTTTAAATATTTATCATAATAAGTAAAATCCATATCATATTCAAGAACCGATTTAAACATTTCGGATGATGCAAAAGGTCCGTCAATACTTCTAAGGAAACTGCCAAGCATAAAGTTTTTAACGAGGTTTAATTCGGTTTGGGGTATTAATTCATCACATAAGAATTTAATTTCTTTGTAAATTTCAATTACTGCATTTTTTGAAACATCCGCACCTACTTCGGTTGCAATATAGAAATAACCTGCGTTTTGCAATGAAATCAAAGCCGAACCTATTCCGTATGTATATCCTTTATCTTCACGAATGTTTGACATTAATCTTGAACCGAAATAACCACCTAATACAGTATTTAATATCTGCAAAGGAATAAAATCAGGATGTTTTTTATTAAACAATGGTTTGCCTATACGGATGGCTGTTTGCAATGCATCTTCTTTCTTAATAAAATGCTTATGTGCGGTGCTGGCTTCAATCTTATATGGTTTGGAATGTTCTGTGTAACCGGCATTCTGCTTATTACTACCCAATAATTTATTTAGCAACGGAATAGTATTATTTTTGATTTTCCCGGAAATAATTATTTTGCAATTTTTTGGAGTATAATATTTTTTATAGAAATCAATCAGGAAATTTCTTTCAAGATTGTCAAAATCCTTAAGCTCGGCTATTCTACCATATTGGTTTTTATCTCCAAAAATTATTTTATCGAAATTTATTTTTGCAAGATATTTAACTTTTTCGTTGTTGATTATAAATTCCTGTTTAGTTTTTTTAATAAAGGTTTTCAGTTCTTTCTCAGGAAAAACTGGCTTGTTGATTATTTCAGCCAATACAGGCAGAAGTTTTTCAAGATGTTTGTTTAATAAATAAAGTGTTATTGATGCATTATCTTTTTCCAGAATTGTTTCAAGATGGGCGCCATAGTAATCAAGTTTTTCAGCAATTTCGTATGCAGTTGAATTTTGAGTGCCTTCAATTAACATTTTATTGGTTGACAGAGCAACTAATGGTTTATTTTGAAAATATGCACCGGCATTAAATATCAAATCAATCTTAAGAATATCTTGAGTGCCGGTATCTAAAATATAAACAGGTATTTCGTTATCAAGATATATTTTATCAGGATTAGTTAAACTGATTTTTTTTATACTTGTGGATTTAGGTTGTTTATGCCTGTTTAAATCTTTTTTCATGTTTAAATATTTTTATTGTGCTAAGTAGTATAATGTTGAACAATTGTTTTCCCTGAAAATTAAATTTCCCTGTTCATTAATTTGTTCTTTTGTAACAGTCAGATATTTTTCAATTTCTTTATTTATTAGTGATGCATCACCCAACAATTCGGCAAAAGCAAGGCTCATGGCTTTGTTCAGAATATTCATTTCAGAAAACACCAAAGTTGATTCAATCTTATTTTTTACTTTTTGTAATTCATTTTTTTCAATAGTATAATTTTTAATTTTATCAAGTTCGGTATTTATGGCTTCTTCGGCTTTTTGAATGGAAACACCTTTTATTAGTTTCCCACTGATAACAAAAAGACCGTTTTCAATTTCGCCTGTTAAAAATGCATTAATGTCACTGAATAGTTTTTGCTTTTTTATAAGTTCCTGCTGAAAGCGTGATGAGTTTCCGTTAGATAAAATATCCGAAAGTAAATCAACAGTATGAAATTCCTTTTCTCTTCTTGAACATGTATGAAAAACTTTATAAATCGAATTGAATGGAACATTTCGTTTGACCGTTAGTTTTTCCGCTGATTTTTGCTTTGGTTCAACAGGTAGCTTTCTCAAAAATTTCATGTCTTTTTTAATAGGAGCAAACCATTTGTTTGCAAGTTTTTTTATCTTTTCAATATCAACATCACCTGCAATAGACAAAATTGCATTATTTGGATTATAGAATTTTTTATAAAATGCTTTTACATCCTTCATTTTGGCATTTTCAATATGTGAAATATCTTTACCTATTGTTGGCCATTGATAAGGATGTACCTTATAAGCCAGTGGCCGAAGTAATAGCCAAACATCGCCATAGGGCTGGTTAAGATACATTTGTTTGAATTCTTCAATTACAACATTTTTTTGCACATCAAGGCTTTTGGGAGAAAATGCAAGCGATAGCATACGGTCTGATTCCAGCCAAAAAGCAGTCTCAAGGTTTTGTTTAGGAAGAGTTAAATAGTAATTAGTTATATCATTAGATGTAAATGCGTTATTTTCGCCACCAGCTTTCTGGAGCGGCTCATCATATCTTGGAATATTAACGGAACCTCCGAACATTAAATGTTCAAAAAGATGAGCAAAACCGGTTTTGTCAGGTTGTTCGTCTTTTGCTCCTACATCATATAAAACATTAAATGCAACAATAGGTGTTGATGTATCTTTGTGAACAATTATTTTTAATCCGTTATCAAGTGTAAATTTTTCAAAATTTATCATAAGTACCTTTAAAATATTTTTTTGCAAACTTATGATTTTATAATTTGTTGAGAAATTTTTATTGTTAATTTAATACTGATTAGTTACAATTTTTTTTAATTTTGCACGGTAAATTATTAAATAGTGTTTGTCCAGAATGTCCTCTATCTTCGTTACTCTCGTCTAATAAAACAATCATTTACGAAAGTAAACTCCTGATTTTTAAGACTTCGAAAGCCTTGATAGCGAACATTCTGAACTAAACACTTGACTTTATGGACGGAAACTAAATAATCGTAAATTTTTTATATAAATTTATAATATAATGAAAAAAGATACTGAAATTTTTAAATTGATTAACCTTGAAAAAAAGCGCCAGTTACACGGCATTGAATTAATTGCTTCTGAAAATTTTGTTAGCGATCAGGTGTTGAAAGCTATGGGTTCGGTGCATACAAATAAATATGCTGAGGGTTATCCCGGTAAACGTTATTATGGGGGATGTGAAATTGTAGACCAAACCGAACAACTTGCAATTGACCGTGCAAAAGAATTATACGGAGCCGAGTATGCTAACGTACAACCTCATTCAGGTGCTCAGGCAAATATGGCTGTATTTCTAGCCTGTTTGAAACCCGGTGACACTTTTATGGGAATGGACCTATCGCATGGTGGTCACTTATCACATGGGTCTCATGTTAATTCATCCGGAATTTTATACAGACCTGTGGCATATAAAGTTAAAGAAGAAACCGGAATAATTGATTATGAAAACATGGAAGAAGTTGCACTTATTGAAAAGCCAAAGCTAATCATAGCAGGTGCTTCGGCATATTCAAGAGACTGGGATTATAAGCGAATGCGTGAAATTGCTGACAAGATAGGTGCTATTTTAATGGCTGACATCGCTCATCCGGCAGGATTGATTGCAAAAGGTTTACTTAACGATCCTCTTCCTTATTGCCATATTATTACAACAACAACACATAAAACTTTAAGAGGTCCGAGGGGTGGTATGATACTGATGGGTAAGGATTTTGAAAATCCATGGGGATTGAAAACGCCTAAAGGTGTAACCAAAATGATGTCAACTGTGCTTAATTCTGCAGTATTTCCAGGTATTCAGGGAGGACCGCTTGAGCATGTTATTGCTTCAAAAGCAGTTGCCTTTGGCGAAGCATTAACAGATGGATATTTGGAATACATCATTCAGGTTAAGAAAAATGCAGAAGTGATGGCAAAAGCATTTGTTGATAAAGGATACCACGTTATTTCAGATGGAACCGATAATCATTTGATGTTGATTGACCTTAGATCCAAATTCCCGGATATTACAGGAAAAATAGTTGAAAATACTTTAGTGAAAGCCGATATTACCGTGAGTAAAAATATGGTTCCTTTTGACAGCCGTTCACCTTTCCAAACTTCAGGTTTGAGGATTGGAACACCGGCAATTACTACTCGCGGGTTGAAAGAAGAACACATGGCTCCTATCGTTAATAAAATTGATGAAGTAATAAGCGATAT
>CAZREZ010000072.1:0-10598 GCA_964599115.1 uncultured Bacteroidales bacterium | reverse complement strand
GGGATACAATCTCAAATAAATGGCATTTTGAAGATTATTATATCCGAACAATTGACGGCATGGACGAAAATATTTTTAAAGGAAAAGAGCTTGACACAATATTAATATTGCAACCATCCGACTTATATTATTACAAAGAAGATTATGAAGAAATGAATTACTGGGAATTAAACAAATATATTACACAGGCAAAACTTAAAGGTTCGGATAAAGTAAAAGATTACGAAATTGAAAAAAACAAACGGATAGCATCACCTTTTGCTACTATCATTTTAACTTTGATCGGTGTTTCATTATCATGTCGTAAAGTACGTGGTGGGATAGGTATGCATTTAGGTTTGGGAATAACCATAACTTTTGCTTTTATATTGTTTATGCAGATTTCAACTGTGTTTGCAACGTTCGGAAATTTATCCCCCACAGTTGCCGTCTGGTTACCTAATATAATTTTTGGATTACTCGGAATTTTTCTTTTACAAAAGGCACCAAAGTAAAATTATTTAGGCTAAGGTTGTTAAAATTTGGGAGTATTAGGAAAATCTTTATGCATTTTTTACAATTTCCCTTGCCAGACAAAACAATTTTGGAAAATGTTTTTTAAATAAATTTGATTTTCAAAAATCCCGTAAACAGCAGAACCGCTGCCACTCATCGCAGAATATACAGCACCTGAATCATATAATTTTGCTTTTATATTTTTTATTTCGGGGTATGTTTTAAAAATTGTTTTTTCAAAGTCATTAAATAAATTAAACTTCCATTCATAAACAGGTAATTCAATAATTTCTTTTATTGATTTTTCCTTTTTAATAGCTTTTATTCCCGAATAAGCTTTTGAAGTATTAATATTAATATCTGGTTTAACAATTGCAATGAAATAATTTTTAAGGTTTAAATTTATTTGTTCAAACAAATCACCTTTTTCAAAAGCAAAAACAGCTTTATTATCAATAAAAAAAGCACAATCGCTACCTAACTGGCGGGCATAATATTTCATTTTATCTGATGATAAAAGCAATTGAAACATATCATTTAAAAGTTTTATCATAAAAGCAGCATCAGCAGAACCACCACCTAAGCCCGCACCAATTGGTATTTTTTTATGTATGTGGATTTTAACAAGAGGCAAATCAAGATCTGCAGCTAAAATTTCATAAGCTTTTAAACATAAATTATTATCAATATTTCCTTTTATAGTCAGTCCGCTTGTTTTATAAGAACATTTATTATCCGAAGCTTTAATAATTTCAAGAGTTTCAAAAAGTTGTACCGGGTAAAGAACAGTTTCAATATTATGAAAACCATCAGGTCTTTTATTTATTACTGACAGGCCGAGGTTGATCTTACAATTCGGGAAACAGATCATTTGTTAAAATTCAAATATTATTTATTGTCTTCAAAAATATCTTTTACTGCAAATATACACATAACGCAGCAAACTGCAAGATAAAGGTTTGGTGTATAAAAACTTTATCCTAACCTTTAAACCAAACAGGCTTCTTAACCTTAACCCTATAACCTTAATAAATAAAAATTTAATCATCCATTAATCCAAAATTTTATTGTAATTTTGAATTCCCGCTTTTAATAATATTAATATGGCTTTAATAAATTCGGTATTATTATGGTTGATGAAAAAAAGGTTTCATCAGATTGAGCTCTTTATGAAATACCCTCATGAAGTTCAATCCGAATGGTTCAAAAAACTTATTTACAGCGCAAAAGATACCGAATGGGGAAAGAAATATAGGTACAAAACAATTACAAACTTAAAAAAATTTAAAGAACGTGTTCCGCTAAACGACTATGATTCATTAAAACCATATATTGACAGGCTCCGCAAAGGCGAACAAAACATTTTATGGAACACAGATATAAAATGGTTTGCAAAATCATCGGGAACTACAAGCGATAAAAGCAAATTTATTCCTGTAAGCACAGAATCACTTGAAGAATGTCATTTTAAAGCAGGCAAGGACCTGCTTTCAATATATTGTAATAATAATCCCGATACATTTTTATTTGATGGCCGCGGATTGATAATGGGAGGCAGCCATAACATCAGTGAAATAAATAATAAAGAATATTATGTGGGCGACTTGTCAGCAATTATCATTCAAAATCTTCCTTTATGGGTTGAATTTATTAGGGTACCAAAACGTAAACTTGCCTTGATGGATGAATGGGAAAGTAAGATAGAACAAATGGCTCATTCTACCATTTCCCGTAACGTTACAAATATTTCCGGAGTTCCTTCGTGGATGTTGTTGCTGCTTAAAAGAATTTTAGAAATTACCGGTAAATCAAACCTAATGGAGGTTTGGCCCAGTTTAGAAGTTTTTTTTCATGGAGGTGTAAATTTCGGTCCCTATAGTGAGCAATTCCATAATCTTATCCCATCGGATAAAATGAACTATATGGAAACCTATAATGCCTCCGAAGGATTTTTCGGGATTCAGGACAAATCGCATTCTGACGAATTATTGCTAATGCTTGATTATGGTGTGTTTTACGAGTTTTTACCACTTGATCAATTGAATAAGGAAAATCCTGAAACTCTTGCTTTGGATGAAGTTGAACTGAATACTAATTATGCTATTATAATTTCAACAAATGCAGGCTTATGGCGGTATATGATTGGTGACACAATAATTTTTACATCTCTTGATCCGTTCAGAATTAAAATTACCGGTCGTACAAAAAATTTTATCAATTCAGTGGGCGAAGAACTAATAATTGACAATGCTGAAAAAGCACTTGCAATTGCTTGCGAAAAATGCAAGGCAGTGATTAACGAATACACTGCCGCACCGGTATATTTTAAAGATAATGAAAATGCTGCACATGAATGGCTCATTGAATTTGATAAATTACCTGAAAACCTTGATTTCTTTACTGAAACACTTGATAATGCAATAAAATCATTAAATTCGGATTATGAAGCAAAAAGATATCATAATATGGTATTAAGAGAACCTGTTGTAAAAGCAGTGCCTCGTAATACTTTCTATAATTGGTTAAAGAAAAAAGGAAAACTTGGAGGACAAAATAAAGTACCACGACTTTCAAATGACAGAAAACATATAGATGAAATTCTCAAAATAAATAAAAAAAAATCTAACTAAAATTATTCTTAGCTTAGCACAAATTTTATTAATTTTATACTTTTAATTAAATATTTTTTAATATGCATATTGCAATAGCAGGAAATATCGGCTCAGGTAAAACCACACTTACCCGCTTATTATCAAAACATTTCGGCTGGGAAGCACATTATGAAGATGTTGAAACAAATCCTTATTTAAGCAATTTTTACGAAGATATGCAACGATGGTCATTTAATCTTCAGGTGTATTTTTTAAACAGCAGATTCAGGCAGATAATCAAAATCAGACAAAGCGGAAAAACTGTTGTGCAGGACAGAACCATCTACGAAGATGCTTACATCTTTGCTCCGAATCTTCATTCAATGAACTTAATGACTACACGCGATTTTGAAAATTATAGTTCGTTGTTTGAATTAATGAATTCATTTATAAAGCCTCCCGACCTGTTGATTTACCTTCGTTCGAGTATACCTAATCTTGTTAACCAGATTCAAAAAAGAGGCAGGGAGTATGAAGAATCGATCAGACTTGATTATTTAAAACGCCTTAATGAACGTTATGAAGCCTGGATAGAAAAGTATAATAATGGAAAATTACTTATAATTGATGTTGATGATACTGATATGGAAGAAAAGCCTGAAGATTTAGGTATGATCATTGACAGGATTAACGCAGAAATTCATGGACTTTTTTAAATTGAAATATTAAATGAATTTTACAGGAATCATACCTGCCCGTTATTCATCTTCACGATTTCCCGGCAAGCCACTTGTTATTATCAACGGGAAATCAATGATACAAAGAGTATATGAACAGGCTGAAAAAGCTGATGTTTTATCAGATATTATTGTTGCTACTGATGATGAAAAAATAAATAATCATGTTAAATCTTTTAACGGAAAAGTGATGATGACATCCCCTAATCATCAAAGTGGCACTGAACGTTGCAATGAAGTAATTGAGCTTCTTAAAAATTCTTCACCGGGAAATAAATTAGATGTTGTAATTAATATTCAGGGTGACGAACCTCTTATTGATCCTGTTCAGATTAAAAAAGTTGCTTCCTGCTTTACAAACAAAAATATTCAAATCGCAACCTTATTAAAAAAAATATCATCAAATGAAGAACTTTTTAATTTTAATATCGTTAAATCGGTTTTTGATAAAAATAATCAGGCGATATATTTTAGCAGGCAGCCAATCCCTTTTTTAAGTGGGGAAAATAATTCGGAATGGTTAAATTTTTGTAATTATTATAAACATATAGGGATTTATGCTTACAGGGCAGACATCTTAAAAGAAATAACAAATCTGAAACCATCACCACTGGAAATTGCAGAGTCATTAGAACAATTACGATGGATTGAAAACGGATACAAAATTAATATCGCTTTAACCGATATTGAAAGTTATGCTGTTGACAGCCCGGAAGATTTAAAAAAAATTATTAACAAAACTTGAAATTTAATTTAATCAATACTACCTTAGCATTTTGGAAATAAATTTAGCAAACAAACTCTAAAATCTCGTGAAAATAGCAAAATACATAAGCAACCTCTTGTTTGAATATGAATGTATTGTGATTCCAGGACTTGGCGGATTTATTACAAAAGAAATCCCTTCTTCAATACATCCGACACAACACAGTTTTTCACCACCTTCAAAAGAAATTGTATTTAACATACATCTCAAAACTAATGATGGGTTACTTATTAATCATCTTGCACAATCAGAAAATATTTCATATACCGATTCAAAACTCAGGGTAGACAATTTTGTAAATAAATGCAAGACTGTACTTGAAAAGGGGAAAAGGATCAGGTTTCATAAAATCGGAGTGCTTTATAAAAACGATGATGAAAACATACAATTTGAACCGGACAAATCGCAAAATTACCTGGCTGATTCATTCGGTCTTACAAGTTTTATTTCTCCTGCCATAAAGCGCGAAACAACAAGACAAAAAATTGAGAAAAAATTCAAGGATAGAAAAGCTGCACCTGAAAAATCAACTAAAAAAACTGAAGTTATTGATAAGGGGAAAAAGCCCAAATACATCAAAATAAATGTTTTTGGTCTTTTATTATTAATAGCTGCTGTTGCCTTTTGCACTTTCAAATTTAATATTGTTAAAGATTATTACAATAATTATGCGGGATTTATTCCGTTTTTTTACCCAACACCACATGAATATGTTGTTGATAATTTATCACAAATTCCATTGAAAAATATTATTCCTTTGATTTCAATACATAAACCTACACCTGTTGATTTATCTGACAAAACCGAATTCCAAAAAAAAGATTCTGAAAATATTTTAATCGAACCAATCACAGAAGAACCAAAAACAAATGAAGTAAGCATCCCTGATGAAAAAACTGAAATAATCGAAAAAATCAAACCCGAAGATTACAAATTTTTTATTATTGCCGGTTCATTTAAAATTATTAATAATGCCGAAAAATTAATTCAACAACTAAATGCAAAAGGTTACAATGCAGGCATTGTCGGGCAAAACAAGTATAATTTTTACAGGGTTTGTTTTAATGGTTATATTAATAGAAATGAAGCCGAACAACAATTAGCCATAATCCGTAAAAAAGAAAACCCTGCTGCATGGATTTTGGTAAAGTAAAATAATACTATTAAAATTGGTAGTTATATTCTTTTCTTATTTTTGTTACTAATATTTCAGAAAAACATTTATTGTGACAAAAAAGAAATTATTACATTTCGCTGAAAATATCACTTTCGACAATTTTATCCAATTATCATATCAAGAAGTAATATCCGGAGTTGCATTAAAAGGTAAATGGAAGGAAAACTTCTTTAAAAATGAAAACCCGATTATTTTGGAATTAGGCTGCGGTAAAGGAGAATACACGGTTGGATTAGCTGAAAAATATCCCAATAAAAATTATATTGGCATAGATATGAAAGGAGCAAGAATGTGGAGAGGTTGTAAAACATCACAGGAGAAAAATTTAAAAAATGCAGCATTTATCAGAACAAAAATTGTGCTTATTAAATATTTTTTTGATAAAAATGAAATTTCTGAAATCTGGCTTACTTTTCCCGACCCTCAACCTAAAAAATACAATGAAAGAAAATGCTTGACTTCTTCTCGCTTTCTCGAAATTTATAATAATATTCTTATACCAGAAGGTATTATTCATTTAAAAACCGATAATTCAGGATTATTCGATTATACGCTTGAAGTAATTAAAGAGAATGGTCATCAACTTTTGTATTTAACTGAAAACCTTTACAATTCGGATTATTACAATGACAAAATTTCAATTATAACTTTTTATGAAAAGATGTTCTTAAAACAAAACATGCCAATTAAATACCTAAAATTTAAACTTAAATCAAATGACTGAAAAAATTTCGTTTTTTGAAAAAGTTTATGAGGTAGCGTCGCAAATTCCTTTCGGCAGGGTCACTTCATACGGAGCTATAGCCGGTTTTTTAGGATCAAAAGGTTCAGCAAGAATGGTTGGTTGGGCAATGAATAAATCAATTACTTGTAAAAAAAATATTCCTGCTCATCGTGTAATTAACCGTAATGGTATGTTAACAGGTAAGCATCATTTCGGCGGACCGGATGTTATGCAACAATTACTAGAGAGCGAAGGCATAGAAGTATCTGATAATAAAGTTATTAATTTCACAAAGCATTTCTGGGATCCGGCAAAAGAATTAAAATATTAGATAATACTTGAAATATCTATTTAATTACTAATTTTGCACACTATAAATTAATTTTTAATAAATGTTTTATAAAAAAGAACAGATAATTAAGGCACTTAGTGATGTGATATTTTTTCCGAAAAGCAATAATATTATTGCATTGAACACGGTTGAAAATATTGAAATTAAAGGTAATATTATTAACATATCAATGGGTTTTCCTAAGCTTGATGATCCTGCAGTAAATATTGTAAAAAAAGCAAGTATAAAAGCAATAAAGGATAAAGTTGATAAAAATGCCGAAGTAAACATAACAGCTGTTGTTGAAACCAAACAAGATTCTTTATCGGGAATCAAAAATATTATTGCAGTGGCTTCAGGCAAAGGTGGTGTTGGAAAATCAATGGTTTCGGCTAATCTTGCTATTGCATTGCAAAAAAGCGGATCAAAAGTTGGCTTGCTTGATGCAGATATTTATGGTCCTTCAATTCCAATTATGTTTAATCTTGAAAACGAACGACCATCCGTTATAAACAAAAACGGCAAAACTTTAATAGTTCCAATTAATAAATATGGAATCTCTGTTTTGTCAATAGGTTTTTTCGTTGAGCCAGAAAAAGCACTTATCTGGCGCGGGCCAATGGCATCTAAAGCTTTGAACCAGTTATTTAACGATTCCGACTGGGGAGAGCTTGATTATCTGATCATTGACCTGCCTCCAGGTACAGGTGATATTCATTTGACTCTTGCCCAGTCATATCCTATAACAGGTGCAATAATTGTAACTACACCTCAGCAGGTTGCTATATCTGACGTTCGTAAAGCAGCAAACATGTTCCAGCAGGAACAAATTAAAATACCTATACTGGGACTAATTGAAAATATGTCATATTTCACTCCTACCGAATTACCGAATAATAAATATTATATCTTTGGTAAGGGAAATGGAAAACAATTTGCTGAAAGCCTGAATGTGCCTTTCTTAGGTCAGATTCCTCTTATTCAAAATATTTCTGAATCAGGAGATAAGGGAAGTCCGATAGTATTGGACGACAACTTACCGGTTTCAAAAAATTTTATGAAATTAGCTGATAATCTCAAAAAACAAACAGAGAAAAAGAATATACAAAAATAATAACAATGACTTCAGAAGAAAAATCAGAATTAACAAATAAAGTTAAAAATATTATTGAACAGATAAGACCTTATCTTCAACAGGACGGAGGTGATATTCGTTTTGTTGAGATCACTGATGATAATACTGTGAATGTTGAATTACAAGGAGCATGTGGTTCATGCCCTTACAGTACTATGACCTTAAAAAACGGTGTTGAAACAGCTGTAAAAAAAGCACTTCCGGAAATAAAATCAGTAGAAGCTGTATAGTCTTTAAGATAAATATCGTGCAACAATAGGCATTCTCCTGCCCATTCCAAATGCTTTGGGTGATACCCTTAATATTGGTGGTGCCTGGTATCTCTTATACTCATTTGTGTTAACTAATTTTAGAATTTTTTCTATTATTTCTTCGTCAAAACCCTGATTTATCAATTCCTTTGGTCCCTTTCTCAATTCAATATATTGATAGAGAATTTTGTCAAGTATTTCATAATCAGGTAAAGAATCAGAATCTTTTTGATTGAAGCGTAATTCTGCAGAAGGAGGCTTTTCAATAGTATTTACGGGGATAATTTCTTTGAATCTGTTTATATGATTTGCCAGTTGAAAAACTTGGGTTTTATAAACATCACCTAAAACAGATAGTCCGCCGTTCATATCACCGTAAAGGGTTCCATAACCAACCGCCGCCTCACTTTTATTAGAAGTATTAAGTAAAATATAACCAAATTTATTTGACAGAGCCATTAAAATAACTCCTCTTGCTCGTGCCTGAATATTTTCTTCTGTGAGACCAAAAGGTAGTTCTTTAAAAAACGGGTTTAATGAATCATTAATACTGTGGCATATTTCTTCAATGTTGATAATATCATAAGGGCAGTCAAAATTTTTCACTAATTGTAAAGCATCATCAATGGAGTGTGAAGAAGAAAATTCGGATGGTAGCAGAACCGTGTAAACATTTTCATTTCCCAAAGCTTTGGCAGCTATTGCAAGAGTTACAGCCGAATCTATTCCACCGGATAAACCGAGAATAGCTTTTTTAAATCCTAATTTTTCAAAATAATTTTTTACTCCCATCACCAAAGCATCGTGGATCAAAACAATCTTATCTGACTTTATGGTGTTGATTATTTTGGGTTTGATATCATTAATTGATTTCAGATCGTATATTTTAAAATCTTCTTTAAAATATTTTAGTTCATCTATGATCTCTCCATTTTTATTAATCACCAATGAACCCCCATCAAACAGTAATTCGGTTTGGGCACCTACATGATTAACATAAAATAATGGTAATTTATATTTTATAACATTCTGAGTTAAAATACTTTTTCTAATTTCTGCTTGATTATAATTAAACGGAGAGGCAGCAATATTTACAATAAAATCAGGGTTTTGTTTATAAAGTTCATCCATCGGATTGATGGTGTACATCGGGTCATTCCCAATGTTACAAAGATCTTCGCAAATTGTTAATGCTATTTTATATCCTTTATAATTAATTATATTAAATTCTGAGTTTGGTTCAAAGTAACGGTATTCGTCAAAAATATCATAATTTGGAAGCAAAGATTTATGATAGCTTGATTTTACTTTTCCATCACTAATAAATATTGCAGAATTATAAAGATTTTTACCTTGATGTTCGGGATTAAACACAGGTGAGCCGATTATAGCTGCAATTTCAGTACATTCATTTGCAATTGATTTAATCGCAAGATTGCATTTTTCAATAAAATCGTCAAACTCAAGAAAATCACGTGGCGGATAACCCGAAACTGCCAGTTCGGCAAAAATTATCAAATCGGCTTTTTGTTGTTTTGCCTTTTTGATGACATTTTTGATTTTTGATACATTACTCTCAAAATTGCCGATAAAATAGTTTATTTGTGCTAAAGCTATTTTCACATCAAAATATTATTTAACCTGTTTTATTTGTGTGAATTATTATTAAAAAACAACCCCCACACTTATCTCAAAAAAATTATTAATAGCATGGTTATTAATATCCAGATCAACAGAATTTTGATCTTTTAAGACATCCGTAAATCCATTATCAAATGTAAATCCAAGGGTCAGGGCTGTTGAACCGCCTAAGGAATATTCCAGGCCAATGCCTAAAATCAATGCCTCGCGTATAGATTTAATTTCATTTTTAATGTCATCTTCTGAATTTACATCCTCTTTTGTTAAAGATCGAAAACTGTCTTTGGCTTTTGCACCTATCAGAAAACCCGT
Source organism: uncultured Bacteroidales bacterium (assembly GCA_964599115.1). GTDB lineage: Bacteria > Bacteroidota > Bacteroidia > Bacteroidales > JADFUO01 > JADFUO01. The sequence continues at coordinate 438 of CAZREZ010000072.1, read as the reverse complement.
TGACAAACCAATTTGCCCGTAAAACCTTACCTTGCCGAATTCTTTGGTTTTCATTTTAAGGGTTAGAGGCACTTCAATATATTTTAATCTGTATGTTCTGTGTAAATTGCCAATCACGGTGTCAGTATCAATAATTTCAATATGAGGATAAATTAATGTGCTGTAAAGATATGTTACATTAAATCCTGTTGTGACGGCATAATTTTCCATCAGATGGAATTCTGCAAGAAAGCCCCATGAAAAGCCGACATTTGTTTTGTCATTATGATATCCCTTTGAATCGGTTTTCATCCACCCTATATTCGGTGCGACTTTAAAGCCAAATTTAAAAGGTTTCTCTTGGCTATAACCTGTTTTGAAAATAAAAAAAGTTACTGCGATAATTAATAGGATAATCTTTTTCATCTTAAAAATTTTTATCAAAATTAAACAATTAAA
>CAZREZ010000071.1:0-10770 GCA_964599115.1 uncultured Bacteroidales bacterium | reverse complement strand
ATATAATTGAGGGGAAAAAAGATAGTATAGGGTCTGAACTGGACAGGTATATTAGTTGGAATGACAAATTCCAAGAATATTTTAGAAAGGATTCAAAAGGGCAAATTTCAACATCAAATTTATCAACACTATTTACACCAGCAACTATAAAGATTTTCAAGCAGTACTTAACTTTTACTAAACAAACGAATGAAGGAAACACCAACACCTAACACCTAAGTATATAAAAAATAAGCGAGATAGTAGTAGTATCAAGGTTTATAGCCCGTTTGAACTTCATTGTAAGTTGAAAAATTTGTACTTCGAAATCGCTTACTTTTCATATACTTAACGTTAGTCTGTGTAAAAACACCCAAATCAGATAAATTTCAATTCACAATTAGCTTATTAGAATAAAACAAATTTTGTAAAATTGCTGAATATTAAATTTTTATTGTATTTTTGCAAAAAATAATATGGTGCTTGTAGCTCAGTTGGTTAGAGCATCGGATTGTGGTTCCGAGGGTCGTGGGTTCAAGTCCCATCATGCACCCGAAAATAAAAGCCTTCCTAATGGGAGGTTTTTTTTATTTGTTCTTCGGTAAAAAATATTCCTTATCCTTAATTATCTTTTTAAACAATGTTCTGCCACCGCTGAATTTTGTTCCCGGATTTATTGAGGATGTCATAATGTATTTGTTTACCGTGTCGGCAGGATAAACATTAACAATTATCTGTTCAAAATTATCTCCTTCAACTTTTAATATATAGTCAGGTTCGGGAGGAAAATCAAAATCTTCATTATAAAAATCCCTGCTGTTTGTATTGCTGAGCCTGATGACAAAGCTTACTGTTCTGGCAGAATCAACGGGTGCTCCGTCAACCATAAAGTTACTTTCACCCGTTTTTGTTACAACAAATGATTTCTTATCAGGTTGTGTGTAAGTTAATTTGGTAATATGAGACCTGTGAGCATTAACAACAGCCTTATTTCTGTATGAATTTAAATCATAGTTGAAATTCATTTTTAAATAACCTTCAACTGCATAAACCTCATCTTCATCTGCAAGGCGTACATAAGTTATCATTTTACCTGAGGGTTTTTCAGGAGTAGAGTTTTCGTCAGGAATATAAGAAAACTTGCCTATAAGAAGATCAGTTAATACATCATCATCATCATCCATAAGTATAACCCGTATTCCGGTTGAATCCTCAACTTCAAACTCTGCCCATTTTGATTCGTTTGTAGCTGCTACTCTATCGGTTTTTAAGTTTACCAGTTGAGTAAAGATGTTTTTTATCATCTTTCTATCAGCATTATAAATAACGCTTTCCAATTCAACTTTCCATGCAGTATCCAATCTGGTTAATTTTACATCATCTTTACCTATTGGGAAAATTAAAATTGTATTAACATTAGCTGTATCAACCGTTAAAACTATTTCTTTGAAAGTTCGTTCAGATTTGTCAGATAATAATGTAATAAGATAAACTACTAATAAAACTCCCAGAATTATTAATAAGATTTTGAAACTTAATTTTTTAAACATAACCTTCCTCCATTCTTTTTATTTTTTTGTTTTTATTATATTGCATTCGTATAATACCGTAAATAATAATTAATAAAATTGGCAATAAGAAGTTAAACCATTTCAGAAAAACTTTTGTTCCGTCTTTAATTTGGTCTAAAGGTCTTGAAGTAACTTCTTTAGTTCTTAATTCAATTAAACCGGTTGCATCCGAAAGCCAGTCAATGGAATTTACCATCAAGCTAACGTTATCTGCTTGTAGTTGTTGTGCCCTTTGACCTTCTCCGCTAACAGGAAAATCGCCGTCGGAAATAACTACTATTTTTGATTCGGTATTTCCTGCTAATTTTCCGCTGAGAACTGCAGCAACTGTCAGATTGGATAAAGGGAAGTCGTTTTCTGTCCATTTTTTATTTATATCAAAATAAAGTGGTGGTGTTTGTGTGCTGGTTTTGTTTGATGTTTTAGCAATTGGTATAAAAGTAAGAGAAGTATCACCGTTAAAGGTAATTGGACTTGCAAAAGGCATAATAACAGTTTCCAGTCCATTTGTTATCGGATGATTTGAAAAATTTGAAATAATCGGCATATAAGGAAAACCAATATTTGTTGTAAAACTGAATCCACCTTGTTGTTGCTTTACACCAATAGAACCGCATTTGGCATCAACTATAAAATTATTCTCAATTGTAAGACCTTTTTCGCTGAGCCATTTTTCAAGTCCTGTAGAAAGTGACTTTCCTGAAGCTGTTGAAAAATCACCGATAACGCGGTTATAAGCAATAAATAAATTGCCTCCGTTTGCAAGATAATTATCAAGAAGCTGTAATTGTTCAGAAGGGATTGAATCAGTTGGAGCTACAATCACTATAGTTGTATATTTATTTAAATCAGGGGCTGAATTTGCTAAATTAACAGGTTCAATATCATATAAGATTATCATTGAATTCATTACCTGTTGAAAGGCATTTAACGATGGTTCGCCATTACCCTGTAAAAATCCTATTAAAGGTTTATCAACAACCGAGAGTTTTTTTATGCTTGAAGATAAGGCATATTCCATTGCAGAACCACGTTGAATTAACGGGATTGCTTCAGATTTTTCACCTAACTGGACAAGAGCACCTAAATATACTTTTTGCTGTTTTACTTCATCTTTTGATCTTGCACTGATAATTGCAGGTCTGATACCGGACTGTACGGTTTTTTGCTCTGTTTGAGGGTCTTTACCCGGGTTAACAAATTCGTAAACTACATTATTGCCTGAAGCATTTGCATACTCAATAAGTAATTCTTTAAAGTCTCTTTTGGTTTTAGTAAATTCAGGAGGTAAGTCCTCGGTAAAATAGGCTGTAACCGTGATAGGTTCGGATAAATTGGATAAAATATCCTTTGTTGCCTGGCTTAAAGTATAGCGTTTATCAGCCGTGAAATCAAAACGGACAAAAAATTTGTCTGATAAAATGTTTATAACAATTACCACTGCAACGATTAATAATATTTTTGAGTTTATGGCTTTTTTATTTTTCATCTTTAAAATAATTTTTAAAATAAGATTCAATAAGTTATATTCTCTTTTTTGCGAGATTTCCTTCTGTTAATACCAAACCAATAAAAATAATTGACAGAAAATAAATAAGGTCTTTAGTGTCAATCACACCTCTTGAAATTGACTCAAAATGAGTGGAAAGACTTAAATAATCCAGAATGCTGCCAATAAATCCGCTGAAGCTTCCGGCTAATAGTCCAAATATTATCTGAAAAAATATTCCGATAAACAATGCAAGCATATAACCGACAATCTGATTGTTGGAAATACTGCTTGTAAAAATTCCAATGCTGATGTAAGCTGCGCTCATCAATATCAAGCCCAAATAGCCTGACCAGACTGCTCCATGATCAACTGATCCGAGGCTTGATACTGTGATGTAGTAGGGGAGGGTTAAAACAAGTGCAATAATTATTAATATTAAAGTTGATAAAAACTTACCCAAAACCAATTGCCAGTCGTTTAGAGGCTTTGTTACTAATAATTCAATTGTTCCCGACCTGCTTTCTTCGGCAAAAAGCCGCATTGTTAAGGCGGGTATAAAAAAGAACAGTGTCCAGTATGCTATACCGAAAAATGATTGTAAGCTTGCCTGTTTAATAAAAAAAACATCAGAACCGAACAACCATGTAAAGAATCCGCTGAATCCGAGAAATGCAACTAACATTATATAAGCCATCAGCGAATTAAAAAACGTCTGTAATTCACGTTTGGATATTATCCATATTTGTTTCATATCTTTTAATTTATTTATTTTATTAATATTCGAAATTTAAGTGTTTTAACATATAACATATAACGGTTGAGGCTATGAACAGTGCTGGTTTTATTACTCTAATCTTTAAACTTACCCTGATGTTTATTTTATGTCTAAATTTTTCATGTTATGACTTATACTCGCATTGCTTATGAGCCTTTGTTTTTTCATTTTCTTTTTTTTGAATATCGAACACCGAACACCGATTAACGATTTTTGATTTACCCTGTTGAATGTAGTAAACTATTCCACAAGGTAAATTTATGATTGAATAATTATTTATGATTGAATAATTTTCATGCAAACAAATGTTTCTCGCAGTTCTTTTAAAATAACTTTCATTTTGTGAATGAAGTCTTTTTTAGATTCGGCACTTTGTGCTTCTCCGTAATTCAATGAAACTGATGTTCCTGAACGAACCAATTGTCCGGATAAATGATTCCCTGCTTTTGAATTGGGCATTTCATTTACAATTTCAATTATCAAAACTAAAAAATCTATCAATCGTTCTTCTAAATCATATTTGTTCATACTTTCAACTTCTTAATTCATTATTCGTTAATCGATATTCGTTATTCAATTTATTACTCTGTTTTTTAGACTTGAGGATAATATATAACTTTTAACAATGTGATCGGTGTTCTAATTCATTGTTAATTCCCTGAAAATATCTTCCAGTTTTGTTTCAAAAGGTGTAAGTTCGGTTAATGTCCAACCTTTTTCAACACACATTTTAAAAATTGCTTTTTTGGATGACATTTCGGGTTTGCTTTGTATTTCAAATGAATTTAAGTTTTTATCAATAAAATCAACTACTTCAACGGAATCAATTTTTTGAAGGGCTTTAAAAATTTCGTTTACGTCGCCATCTTCAATAGTAATTTTTAAGATTTCTTTTCCCTGTGCATGTTTTCTTAATTCTTCCGATGTTCCGTCAGCTACAATTTTACCATTATTTATTATCATTATCCTGTCGCAGGTAGCTTCCACCTCGGCTAAGATATGAGAACTGAGGATTACGGTTTTCTCTTTTCCGATTTTTTTTATCAATTTCCTTATCTCAACAATCTGGTTAGGGTCAAGACCTGCTGTGGGCTCATCAAAAATTAAAACTTCAGGATCATGAATTAAAGCCTGGGCAAGCCCGACACGTTGCTGGTACCCCTTTGAAAGTTCACCTATTTTTTTATGTTTTTCACCTTCCAGCGCACATAGATCAACCATTTCAAGTATCTTGCTTTTGATTTTTGATTTTTCAATACCTTGCAGTTTGGCGCAAAATATCAAATAATCAATTACGGGCATTTCCCTGTATAAAGGGTTGTTTTCAGGTAAATAGCCAATGTGTTTTTTTATTTCATCAGGATGGTCGTAAATTGAAATATTCCCGATTTTTATAGTACCTTCATTAGGTGTTAAAAATGTAGTTATTGCACGCATTGTGGTGGTTTTGCCGGCACCGTTAGGTCCTAAAAAACCAAGCACTTCGCCTGTTTTTACTTTAAATGAAACATTGTCAACTGCACGTTGAGTGCCAAATTTTTTTGTCAGATTTTCAACAATTATATCCATAGTTTAAAATTTTTTTGCAAAACAAATAAAAAATTAAAATATTGTAAAGTTAAATTTATGATTTTAACATAATTTAACAGAAAAAAATCAATTTTAGTAATCTTTTGACCTTTCAATTTCACGTTGTGAATCTTTTCTTTTTAGTGATTCGCGTTTATCATAAAAATGCGTTCCTTTTGCAAGTGCAATTTCTAATTTTGTCAAACCTCTTTCATTAATGAATAAAAGAACAGGAATTATTGTAAAGCCTTTTTCTTTTACTTTAACTGTTAATTTCTTAAGTTCTCTTTTTGTAAGAAGTAATTTCCTGTCGCGCTTCGGTTCGTGATTATAATGAGTTCCCATATTGTATTCGGCAATATGCATACTTTTTACATAAAGCTCATTATTAATAAATAAACAATATGCATCAGCTAAATTTGCCTTGCCTTCTCTAATTGATTTAATTTCAGTGCCAGTAAGCTTAATGCCTGCTGTAATCTTTTCAATCAGAAAATATTCAAATGATGCTTTTTTATTTTTTATTTTGATATTATCAGACATGATTTTAAAAATGACTGCAAATATAAGTAAACATTTAAATAAATGGTTAGATGGTTAAATTGTTAAAACTAATCAGGTTAAATAGAAAGAGTCTGATCAAATAGCTGATTATGATTGAGATTGTTGAATTTAGATTTTAGAAGATTATTAGATATTCAAAACTAATTCGTTTAAATCTAAAATCTAAAATAAAAAATCCAAAATCAATCTAAGGAAATAATTTATTTATTTAACTGTGAACACTTGTAAATATTTTCCGTATTCTTATTTAGTATCCCCCAGTATCAATGGCAAACCATCTTTACCACTGCCAATTATAACAACTTTTGAATTTGATGATTCTGCAAGTCTAAGAGTTGCTTCAATACCTTTGTCTCTTAAGATTTTATCAGTTAAACTTGCACTGAGTATTCTGTTGGCTATGGATTTACCATCAGCTTCAATTCTTTGGCGTTCAGCTTCTTTGCTGGCTATTTGAAGCTTAAATTCGTATTCAAGAGATTCTTGTTCCTGTTTTAATTTACTCTCAATAGCTTTTTTAATTGTAGGTGGCAAAATTATTGAACGTATCAATATCTGGTTTGTTTGGACATACTTTTTATCTAAAAGATTTTTTGTTTCAACATAAATTTCATCCTGTATAGCATCTCTTTTTGTTGAGTAGATCTGCTCGGGAGTATAACGACCTATAACGCTTCGTGCCGATGCCCTGATTGAAGGGATAATAATTCTTCTTAAATAGTCAGGTCCTATATCTCTTTGTAATAATCCGAGTTGTGAATAAGTTGGTTGATACCAGCAAGAAACATCAACTTTTATTTCCAAACCGTTTGAAGACAATACGTTCAAATCTTCTGAAATTTCCTGCTGTCGTGTTTCAAACACGAACATTTTGTTCCATGGAGCTAAAAAATGAAATCCCTCGCCATAGGTTCTGGAAGTGTCAACTCCACCACCAAATCTTTTGAATAATACTCCTCCTTCTCCTGCATCAATAGTAATGGTCATCTTGCTCCAGAAAACAATAATCAGTATTATTGCAACAATAATTATTACTGTTGGAATGATTTTTTTAAAATTTAGTTCTTCTTGTGCCATGATTTTAGGTTTTTAAGTTTATGTAAATATTGATTTTAAGGATATAATTTATGCAAAAATAGTAAAAAATTTATATATAGCAGATTCTTTTAATTTTTAAAACCTCAAACTTACTCCTGCCAGAAAATTAATTCCTGCCTGAGGGAAATAACCGTCCATCATATATTCTTTTCCTTCGTTATAATAGCGATATACCCAAGCATTGGCTTCGTATTCTTCGTTAAAAATATTATTAATCATTAACTGAAAACCGATTTCTTTAATGAATTTTGTTTTTAAGTTATAATTGATAATAAGATTATTTACAAAATACGGGTCAAGGCTTCTGTATTTATTTGAAGTATTGTCAATGTATTGCCTGCTGACATATTTTGAAATAAAACTGATATTCAAATTATTTATTGGTTTGTAACTGATTATGCTGCCAGCAATTATATCGGGCGAAAATGAAAGATCAGTTTCACCTGAATCCTCTGTGATTTGCTTGTAAGGCGAACTCCAGTTATCTATATATGCTGTGAAGTCTTTAATCTTGTTACGACTGAATGTAGCATTTATATCCCATTTTAAATTTTGTAAAATTTTTGTACTAACAGACAATTCAATGCCTGTCCTGTAACTTTTTGGTTCATTTGTCATTATCGGGTTGCCAACATTATTGATTTCGCCGGTTAATATTAACTGGTCTTTGTAATTCATGTAAAATATATTTGCATCAATAGCAAAATTCAATGATTTGAAATTATATCCAATTTCGTAATCGTAAAGGGTTTCGCCGGTTGGGATATGATCTTTATCGGAATCGCGGTAATCACTCCGGCTTGGCTCACGATTTGATACTGCAAACGAAAAATAAGTGCTGTGTTTTTCATTAATATCAAAATATAAACCTGCTTTTGGATTTAAAAAATTAAATTTATGTTCCTGTGTTATGTTGCGCAGGTCATCATGGTTGCCATCAATTGAATAATAAATTCTGCGGTATTGAACATCACCGTAAAGATTAAATTTATCATTAAGATTATAATTGATTTTTCCGAAAATATTAAAATCCGTTTTTATACCTTTATTATAATACCATTGGTAATCAATATTGCTGTTGCTGGTAAACTGAGCCCAGATAATTTTTCCGAAATGGTCGCCTTTGTATTTATTCCATGATCCACCAAGAAGAAGATCAGTATTTTTCTCTTTATAATTTAATGAGTATGTAAAACCATAGAAATCATTGTCAAGCCATTTTTGCTGAACAAGGTTGGTTCGTGAAATTGTGTCGCCACCTATAAAAAGTGTGTCAAGTAAATAATCTTTAAATTTTCTGTTTTCCTTATATTGCTCGTAATATCCTTTGCCGTGTGTATAATGCAAAGCAGCATTAAGAAGCAGGTTTTTATTAAATTCTTTTGAATAAATCAGTTGATAATGGTCTTGCTGGTAATTATCGGTTTCATTGTCATAAGTATATGGATTATAGGTGCGATTGGTTTTTAATGAATCTTTAGGAACACCCATCCATGCCTGATAAGTTTTCTCTTTGCCTGAAAAAATATTCAGTTTCAAAATACTTTTTTCACCATAATAAGCAACTGATACAAAGAATGATTTAAGGTTGGAGGAAGCCCTGTCAATATAGCCGTCGGAAGTAATTTTTGATACACGTCCGTCAAAGCTGAATTTGCCTTTTATAAGTCCTGTTCCGAAATTGAGATTATTTTTAAAAGTGTTGAATGAGCCGGCAGAGCTGTTAATTTCAGCATAAGGTTCGGGATTCAGTTTAAGAGTTTGTATGTTGATACTTGCTCCGAAAGCTGCTGCTCCGTTTGTTGATGTACCAACTCCACGCTGTATCTGGATATTATCAACAGACGAAGCAAAATCGGGCATATCCACCCAGAAAACTCCGTGCGATTCAGGATCATTCAGAGGGATGCCATTAACAGTTACATTTATCCTCGTCATATCCGTTCCTCGTATCCTGATGCTTGTGTAACCGATACCTGCACCTGCATCGGAAGTTACAACCGTTGATGGTGTGGTTTCTATTAAAAAAGGCAGGTCCTGACCAAGGTTTACATCCCTGATTTCTTTTTTGGAAACATTTTTAAAAGTTGTCGGTGATTTTTCCGGAGCCCTTGTAGCTGTGATTATTACTTCGTCTTCTAAAACAGGACTGCTGATCATATCAAAATTAAGCTCTGAATTTTTATCAAGCTTAATTTTTTTGATAATAGTTTTATATCCGATATAACTAATCTTGATGGAATAATTTTCCTTCTTTAAATTTTTAATAAAATAATAGCCGGAACTGTTTGATGTTGTTGATTTAAATGTGTTTTCAATAGTGATGTGTGCTCCCTGTAAAGGTTCTTTTGTTTCTTTATCAACAACTTTACCGGAAATTGAAAACTGTGAAAAAGCCATTAAAGGCATTACTGCAAAAAATAGCAGTTTAATTACGAATTTTTTCATGACATTGATTTTTTAACGTTAATGGTAAAAAACCAATAGAGGAAAAATATTTATCCGGAGTTTATGCTTTCTCCCTTCGCCGGCATTACCCGGAGCAGGTTCAAAGAGTATAATCTCAGCCCGTTAATTTAGGGCACCCCTATTGGAAAATTGACTATGCAAAGTTAAGAAATAAATAAACCCATGTCAATAAAATTCGGATTAAAATGATAAAAAATTGTATATCGTGCAAGATCAAAAATGTTTACTTTGGCTTTGTCAATAATGTTTGAGTCGGAAGTGGCAACAAAACCTTCTTCAATATTTTTCAAGATATAATCGGGTGAGTTGTAAACTTCGGCTTTTCCTGTAAGATTATAATCTTTAATTATTTTATTGATTTTTTGAGATAATTTTCCGCTGAAACTAACGGGCTGATCAAGATAAAAGTTTATTTCAGAAACTTTTAAATTGTCAAGATATACCAAAATTAAAATCACAGCACGCTCAAATAATTCGGTACGGAAAATCTTGCCGTGTATTTCCGAGGCATCACGCAGATAACGGTCGTTTCCTATAAAAACCACATTCCCGTTAAGGTAACTCCCAATAGTTATTAAAACATTATACCCGTCAATATGGAATGGTTGATTTATTATGTTTTTCTCGGAAATAAGTTTTTTTGCTCTTTTTGCAGCATTTTTACCGGTAGTGATTCCTCTATATAGCATGCTTCTTTCAGTGCCGTTTAATTTATATCTATCGCCGATTAATTTTAGTATTGCTTTTTGAGGATATTGTTTGTTCAGCAAAAGCAGATATTCATTAACAGCCGTTTGGAAATCTTTTGAAAAATTCATTACAGGGTAAACCTTTTTTCTACAGTTTTAACAAAAATAATAATAATAAAATCAATTAACAATATTTAAGTATTTTTGTAAAGTTATGCAAATCATAATAATAAACGGGCCGAATTTAAATTTACTTGGAAAACGCGAGCCGTCAATATATGGTAATCTTTCGTTTGAAGACTATTTAAAACATTTGCGAAGCAGTTATCCTGACATTGAAATTGAATATTTTCAAAGCAATGTGGAAGGTGAGATTATTGATGTGCTTCATAAAGTTGGATTTTTATATGATGGAATAATTTTAAATGCAGGAGGTTATTCTCATACTTCTGTAGCTATTGCCGATGCAGTAAAATCAATAGAGACGCCGGTTGTTGAGGTTCATATTTCGAATGTTTTTTCAAGGGAGGATTACAGGCATATTTCGGCTCAATGGAAAAAATG
>CAZREZ010000070.1:0-10786 GCA_964599115.1 uncultured Bacteroidales bacterium | reverse complement strand
ACGGAGTATATATTATTCGTTTGAAATACGGACAAAATATAATTAATAAAAAGCTGACTATTCAGTAAAAAACATTATTTACGTGTATTGTTTAAAAGAGCCCTGGTAAAACGGGGCTTTTTTTTTATCCAATTGAATTTGCTTACCCTGTTGAAAAAGTACAAATTATTGCTGCACATCTGAAATTTGCAGACTGGGCTGAAAGTGGAGGTGTTGTTTATACTGACTGGTATGAAGATATAGCAGGTTACAGAAATGATGCTAATATCTATGAACCGCCCGTCAAATAGTATTTAAACGCTTAATTTAAAACTATTACATTTATAATACGAAGAATCAGGAATTGCTGGTCAATTCATTGTGAATTTTCAAAACCTGTGGAATTAATAATTGTTGCTCATCATTATAAATAACGAAATTGGCTTTTTTAATTTTTTCTTTATCACTTAATTGAAATTTCATCCGGTTTAAAATTTCTTGCTCGGTTATATTGTCTCTTTGTTTTACTCTTTTGATTCTTAAATCTTTTGGTGCTGAAACAGTAATTATTGCATTAAAATCTTTGTAAAAACCACTTTCAAATATTATTGCAGCTTCGTGTAAGATATATTTTTCCTTTTTGTGTTTTTTTAACCAACTGTCAAAGTCATACTTTACCAAAGGGTGTATAATAGAATTTAATTTTTCAAGTAAATGTGGATCGTTAAAAACAATTGAAGCTAAAATTTTATTATTAATATTACCGTTTTTATCGAAAATACTATCTACAAACAGATATTTGATTTTTTTCTTTACATATTCTTTATTGAGAATCTTTTTTGCTTCAGTATCAGCATGATAGATGTTTATACATAGGATTTCAAACACCTTACAAACAGTGGTTTTTCCACTTCCTATACTTCCTGTTATTCCAATCTTAAGCATTATTTAAAAATAATATATTCAACTTTTTCTGGCTTTATTTTTGTGATTTTGACAAAATCGGGTTGCTTGGAAACTTTCAGTTTTAAGTTCTTGTTGTTTTTAATGTTTTCGTTGTAATTGATTCCTGCTGAAAACATCTCAGGGTATATCCGCTTATAATCTTTTAAAGCTACTAAATATGTTAGCTGTACTTTTTCGGGAAAAGTTATAATGTTGATTGAATCATTATTCAATATACCGACAGGTATCTCAATAGTTGCTTCTGTAAATTTTTCAACAGGGATAAATACATTAATAGTATCAGTAGAATATTTTATGTTAGGTGATGTTATCGGCTTAATAATTTTTAGAGCAAATGATTTATTTTCACTAAGATTTAATAATTCAATTTTTGCTGTTTTTATAAATTTAATTGTGTCAATCGTTTCCTGTGAGCCTCTAACAATAATACTATCGGGATTTAATTTAATTGAATCGTAAAGCAAATATTGTTTTTTATATGTAATAGAAATATCGGGGCGAACTGGAATTTTATTATTCACAATCTCCTCTATATTAAAATGTAAAGTATCTGGCGAAATTGATATTAGTTTGTCTGTCAGATATAATTTTTTTTCAATATCTTTTTTCAGAGATGATGTTAAAACATAGGTTGTGTTTTCGTAACGGCTTTTTCTTAAGTTAGTTCTGCTAAGGTTAATACCAATAGCTCTATGTTTCTTTAGATATTTAATTGAAAAAAGTCTGAATCCTTTTGATTTTACTCTTAAAATCAAAGTACTGTCAGGAGAGTTGGTAAGTAATTTATCTCCAGGTATATTGGTATAAACCAAAGGATATTCAATATTTGAATAATATTCCTTTGACATTTTTATCAATATCCAGATAAAAAAAGAAATACCAAAACAAATAAGAAAAATATAAAGCTGATTTCTGAATTTTTCATCTTTTGGTGTAACAACCTTCTTGATGAATTCAATAAAATCGCCGGGTTTCAATTTTTTATTATTTTTTTATTATTTATTTTGCCCTAATTGTCCACCCTTCCCAAATGAAATTGCAGATTTTTCAATTGTCAGACGATTCTGACCTTCAACTTCAATTATAATAGTAGTTTCTTTTACTTCAAGTATTTTACCATGGATGCCTCCGATAGTTACAATTTTATCTCCTTTTTTTATTGCTTCTCTGAATTTTTTCTGTTCTTTGGATTTTCTCATTTGCGGTCGAATAAAAAACAGATAAAAAACCAAAACAATTAATATTAAAGGAAGAAATGACATAAAGCCACCACCTTCTTCACCTTCTTGAGGCATCATTAAAATAATGTGTAATAAATTCATAGTTGTTGTTTTTTGTTATAATAATTTTTAAAGTTTTTCAGGATTAATAACCATAGCTTTTATCCTGATAATATTTTTATTTGGTTGTGTATTAGAAACAATCGTTATTGTTTTGTTTTGAAATCCTTTTCTTTTATAACTGTCAAAAGTTACACTTATTACATCTTCTTTTCCTGGTTTGATAGGAGTTTTTGGATAACTACCTACTGCACACCCACAACTTGTGCTTACTCTTGAGATTACTAAATCCGAATTTCCAACATTTTTAAATTTAAATCCATAGGTAACTTTTTCACCCTGAATAACATTTCCAAAATCATGAACTTCTTCATAAAATTCAATTTTCGGTAATTTGTGAAAATCTGCATCACCTGAGGCTGTGTTTGGATTATTAACAACATCGGCTGGTATGAGTTTTTCTTTACTTTCTCCAGTGTTATTACATGCAAATGAAATAAAAAAAAGTATTGTTAATAATATAAGAATGTTTCTTGTCATAATAACATAGTATCGGTATATTATTTCAGCAAAAGTAGAAAAAAATATAATAGTTCTGAGTTTTTATTAAAATATCATTTCCCGCCTCCGATAATTGTAAGCGAGCTTTTAAAAACATCATCACCAAATTCACCATGACATTTTAAAATATAAAAATAAACACCATCCGAAAGGTTTCCGCCATCCCAGTCGTTTATATAATTATTAACTTCATATAGTTTTCTTCCCCAACGATTAAAAATAACAAGTTGATTACTAATATAAAAGTCATTTATAACTTTGTCATGGTCTGCTTCATCTGAATCTTCAATAAACATTAATTCATCGTTTTGTCCATCCCCATTTGGTGTAATTATATTGGGAATAAGTAATTTAACCGGTTTAACTTCAACGGGAAAAGTATAAATTGTATCGCAGCCGTTTGCGTCGGTAATTTTTAGTAAAACATTATATGCACCTTCTTCAGTATACAGATGTCTTGGGCTTTTTAGAGTTGAAGTAATACTACTGTCGCCTAAAAAATCCCATTCCCAGTTTGTAACTTCAAGTGTGTCAATTGAAAGGTTGTCAAACGAAAAAGTTATCCATGGGTTTTTTATGTAAACAATGCTGTCGGGATCAGCAGTTATTTTAATTTCAGGAGAACGGAAAGATTTAACTTTATATGAGGTGTCAAGCTTACAACCATAATTATCAATAATTTGAATGTTATAAGTAATATTTCCGCAAAGTCCTAATGCCAAAGATGAATCTCCTGGGTCAACCCATTGAACATCCCATTTGTATATATATTCATCCGAAGGAATTTCTCCTGAAGCAATTGCTTTAACTTGTGCTTCACAATTCGCATCAATGCCGGGACAGGTTCTTTCCAGTTGTTCAAATTCTATATTGATCTTTGTATAAACATCAATAATTACCGAATCTTCACAATTATAATTTTCATTGTAAACTTTTACAAAATATTTGGTTGTTGTGTCGGGATTAATAACAATAGAAGCTGTTGTATCATATCCGGGTTGCCATAAATATTTTAATGTGTCGGAATATTCAACACTTAGTGTAATGTAATTTTTTGGACAAATTGGAATTTCTCCATCAACGTTTATTTCGCATTCCTGAGCAAAACTATTAAAACTTAAGAGTGTAAGTATAAATATAAAAACCTTTTTCATTCAATTTTCCGTAAACAAATTCAAAAAAATTCAGGGCTGTAAAAATAGTTAAAATGTTTTTTTAATAAAATTATTGCCCTAAAATAAATTATTTTATCTGATAATTTTAATTTTTTAAAAAAAGATTGCTGTCAATAATTCAGGATAACTCAACTAACCATCTTATAATCAAGTCATAATGTCAGTTAATTGTAAGTCACACTGTTAATTTATCAAAAATTGTAATATTTAACCATTTTTTTTAAATGGCAAAATCTTTGTTAAATTTGCTTGATAATTAATTAAAACGTCAAATATCAAACATTTAATATAAAAACATGAACTTTAATAATTTCACAATTAAATCGCAGGAAGCCATACAAAAAGCACAGGAAATTGTGATGGCAAATCATCAACAAGCAATTGAGAATATTCATATTTTAAAGGGTATCCTCACTGTTGATGAAAATGTAATTCCTTTTCTTTTAAAAAAATTAAATGTAAATATGGTTATATTTAATCAGGCATTGGATAAGATAATTGAGTCGTATCCTAAAGTGTCTGGTGGTGAGCCATTTTTGTCGAGTGATGCAAAAAAAGCTTTACAAAAAGCAACATCTTATCTAAAAGAATTTAACGATAAGTTTGTGTCAATTGAGCATATTCTGCTTGGAATTTTAGCAACAAATGATACTGCATCAAAGTTGTTAAAAGATAACGGAGTAACTGAAAAAGATCTTAAAACCGCAATAAAGCAATTACGCAAAGGCTCAACAGTTGATAGCCAGACAGCAGAAGATACATATAACGCATTAAACAGATACGCTCGTAATTTAAATGATCTGGCACACTTGGGCAAGTTGGACCCAGTTATTGGCAGGGATGAAGAGATCCGCCGGATACTCCAGATATTAACAAGAAGAACCAAAAATAATCCTATATTGATTGGTGAGCCGGGAACAGGAAAAACAGCCATTGCCGAAGGTTTGGCACATAGAATTATAAATGGCGACGTTCCGGAAAATCTTAAATCAAAACTTATATTCTCTTTAGACATGGGTGCATTAATTGCAGGGGCTAAATATAAAGGTGAGTTTGAAGAAAGACTCAAAAGCGTAGTTAAGGAAGTTATTGAATCGGATGGTGAGGTAGTTTTATTTATTGATGAAATACATACTCTTATTGGTGCCGGGGCCAGTGAAGGAGCAATGGATGCAGCAAATATATTAAAACCGGCTCTTGCAAGAGGAGAGCTAAGAGCTATCGGTGCAACCACTTTAAAAGAATATCAAAAATATTTTGAAAAAGATAAAGCTCTTGAAAGAAGGTTCCAGATTGTTATGGTTAATGAGCCTGATACTTTAGATGCAATTTCTATCTTGCGTGGTTTAAAGGAAAGATATGAAACCCATCATCATGTCAGGATTAAAGATGAAACAATTATTTCCGCAGTTGAACTTTCTCAAAGGTATATCAGTGATCGTTTTCTTCCTGATAAGGCAATAGATTTAATTGATGAAGCAGCCGCAAAATTACGGCTTGAAATTAACTCGGTACCTGAGGACCTGGAAATAATTGAAAGAAGAATCAGGCAGTTGGAAATTGAACGCGAAGCTATTAAAAGAGAAAAAGATAAAGCAAAACTTGCTAAGCTAAACGAAAAACTTGCTAACCTGAATGATGAAAGAAACCAGTTGAAAGCCAAGTGGCAAGCTGAAAAAGAAGTAGTTGAAAAAATCCAGCAAAGAAAAAATGACATAGAAAATTCAAAATTTGAAGCTGAGCAGGCTGAACGCGATGGTGATTTTGGAAAAGTAGCTGAAATCAGATATGGCAGAGTTCAAAAGTTAGAAGGCGATTTGGAAGCATTAAAAATAAAATTACAGGAATTACAAGGAGATGCAGCTATGATAAATGAAGAAGTTACTTCAGAAGAAATTGCTGAGATTGTTTCACGCTGGACAGGGATACCTGTAAGCAGGATGCTTAAGAGTGAAAGAGAAAAATTATTAAATCTCGAAACAGAACTTCACATGAGAGTAGTTGGGCAGCACGATGCTATTGAAGCAATTTCCGATGCTATCAGAAGGAGTAGGGCAGGACTGCAGGATGCTCAACGTCCGATAGGTTCATTTATTTTTCTAGGAACTACTGGTGTTGGTAAAACCGAACTGGCAAAAGCTTTAGCAGAGTTTTTATTTAATGACGAAAACTCAATGGTCAGGATTGATATGTCGGAGTATCAGGAACGACACTCGGTTTCAAGGTTGATTGGAGCACCTCCGGGATATGTCGGATATGATGAAAGCGGACAGCTAACAGAAGCAGTCAGAAGAAAACCTTATTCAGTTGTCCTGTTAGATGAGATTGAAAAAGCACATCCTGATGTTTTTAATATTCTGCTGCAGGTTCTTGATGATGGAAGATTAACCGATAATAAAGGCAGAGTAGTGGATTTTAAGAATACTATCATAATAATGACTTCAAACATTGGTTCTCATATTATACAGGAAAAGCTAAAAAGAATTACTGAAGATAATCGTGAAGAAATTATTAACAGAACAAGAATGGAAGTTTTTGATTTGTTAAAAAAAACCATCCGCCCTGAATTTCTAAACCGTATTGATGAAATCATTATGTTTAAGCCGCTTACAAAAGAAGAAATTGTAAATATTGTAAAATTGCAATTTAAACATGTAATGAGAATGCTGTCACAAAATGATATTAAAATTTCAATTACAGATAAAGCAATTAAACATATTGCTGAATTGGGATATGATCCTCAATTTGGAGCAAGACCGATAAAACGTATTATGCAGCGAAACATCCTGAATGAACTGTCAAAAATGATACTTGCAGGAAAAATTATAAAAGATTCGGAAATAAATATTGATTTTAAGGATAATAAGTTGGTGTTTGAGAATAAGTAAACTTGTTTCAGGTTCAAAGTTTTACTACCAACTACCAACTTCTTTTTACTTTTATCTTTTATCTTTTATCTTTTATCTTTTGTCTTTTGTCTTGTTACTTTCTCCCGGTAGAGTAAAGTAAAAAGTACTTCCTTTTCCTGTTTCACTTTCAACATCCACCTGCCCTCCCAGTTTTTCAATTATGCGTATTACAATTGAAAGTCCTAACCCGTATCCTTTGGTTTTTATTTGATCAAGACGTTCATACTTTCTGAAAAGAAGTTTCTGGTCATCAGGTGAAATTCCTTGACCGTTATCGCGTATCAAAAAACGTATCATTCCTTCTGGTACATTTAGTGTTTTTCCTTTTTCATATCCAATTTCTATGCGTGGTGGCCTGCCTCCGTATTTAATGGCATTGCTTATATAGTTAACCCACACTTCAATAATCCAAGGAGCATATCCAAGTGCTATTTCCCAATATTCGGGTAATATGATTTCTGCATTATAATCATCAATCATTTGTGAAAGACGTACTGTTGCTTCAGCAACAATTTTACTCATATTCAATGGAGACATTTTTACTTCTGTCTTTCGCAAGCTGGATAACAGTAATAACTCATCAATTATATGATTCATTTTATTACTGTCTTGTGATATTGCAGTTATGTAACTGGATATTTCATCTTTAGAAAGATTTGAATAATCTTCACTCAATAAATCAGCAAAGCCCATGACTATACCAAGAGGATTTTTGAGATCGTGGGCAACTGTGTGTGCAAAAGCATCTAATTCTTTGTTACGATCTTGTAATTCAATTGTATGTTGTTTTAATTCTTCTTCTACCTGCTTCCGTTTGTTTATGTCACGGGCTATACCAACAGTTCCAATAACATCTCCCGATTCACTCATTATAGGTGACTTTATTGTCTCAAGAATGACCGTTTCTCCTTGGGTATTTATAATACTTTCTTCAATTGTTATCTGCTTTTTGACTTCCATAACCTTTCTGTCATCTTCTTTAAACTTCTTTGCTGCTTTTTTACCGAAGTACATTTCACAACTATTGCCAACAAGTTGTTCTGTATTCATTCCTATAGCTTTACCAAAAGCTTTATTAACATAAATAAAATTTGAATCTCTGTCCTTAACCCAAGCCATATCAGGAATGTTATTTATGAAAGAATTCAGTTCTATATTTTTTTTGTTTAACTCTTCTTCTGTTTTTTTTCGCTTAGTGATCTCAAGTTGCAAAACCTCTTTCACGCGATTACATTTCATATAATCATTATGTCTTGCAAGAGCGATACAAATGTTTCGTTTAATTTCATTTGGTAAAGGGGGTTTTAAAATATAGGCGTAAATACCCATTTTTTTTGATTTCTCAATAAATTCTTCAGATTCGTAAGCTGTGAGTATTACTACCGGTATTTTACATCGCTCCTGAATTGCTTTTGTAGCTTCAAATCCATTAAGTTCAGGCATTTTAATATCCATTAGAACTACATCAGGTTTTTGAGATAATGCCATTTCAACAGCCATATTCCCGTTTGTTGCAGTTCCAATATTCTCATAACCTATCTTATCTAAAGAATTGGATATCTCTCTCCCTACAAGATAATCATCTTCTGCAATCAGAACTCTGACTTTTTTTAGTTCTATCATGATTTACCAAATAATATTATTTTATTTTAAAACAAAAGTAGATATTTTTTAATTATAAAAGTATAAAAAAATTATTTCTATCACTAAATTTTATTATAATTTAAAACTCATACTTATAACAGCACCATCATCGTTATAGATTTGCAGATCACCCATTAGGCTTTGTGTTACAATACCCCTTATCAAGTCATACCCAACACCAATATTGATAAAATCTCCATCAATTAATTTTTTCGGGTAACCTTTACCATTATCTTTATAAGTAATTGTTACATTTTCTTTATTTTTTGTAAAATCAACTTTAAGCTTGATTTCGTTTTTTTGATTTTTTCCATATTTTAAAGAATTAGTTATTAATTCATTAATAACAATAGCTAAGTGATGTGCCTGATTGCTGTTTACACGAATTTCAGTGGGAGAAACATTAAAGACAGCCATATTGGAATTGGGAAGAGAAGAAAATGAAGCTCTAATTACTTGTTTGCAAAGTATATTCAGGTTTATAGGGTCCCAGCCACTTTCGGAGAGCAGGTTATGAACTGTTGAAAGTCCTTTAATTTGCCCTGTAAGTTCACTTATGAAATTCAAATTATCTTTGTTTTTTGCTGTAGATTCTTTCATATTAAGCAAACCTAAAATTGCAGTGAGGTTATTTTTTACACGATGATTAACTTCCTGAAGTAAAACTTTTTGAGTATCTGCGTATTTATGCAGTTTTTTTTCAATCCATTTGCGTTCAGTAATATCATCAATAATTCCATCATAGTATTTAAATTTTCCGTTTTTATCTTTGACAGCAACTGCAGAAACAGAACAAATCAAAGATGAGCCATCTTTCTTCTTTAATTTAAGTTCTTCATTTTTTACAAATCCGGTATTCAAAATTTTCTGATTGAAAATATTTCTATCTTCTGTATTTTGATATAAATCGGAAACATTTAATTTAAAAACTTCTTTTTTGTTTTTATAACCGAACATTTTAACAAGTGCAGGATTAATTTCAATAAAATTACCTTTTTGTCCTACAGTATCCCGATAAAGTCCAACATTCAGGTTTTCAGTTAAAGTTCTGTATTTTTCCTCGCTTTTCTTCAATTTTGCAGTTCTATCTTCTACTAAATCCTCAAGGTGTTCGCGATATTTTTTCAGTTCTTCTTCTGCCTGTTTGCGTTCGGTGATGTCTCTTATCGTAGCCTGCATTAATTCTTTTCCTTCAAGTTCAATCCTGGTCAATAAAACAGTTGCGGGATAATCATTGCCATCAAGTCTTTTGTGTGTCCACTCAAAAAAATGAGAACCGGTCTTCATTGCTGTTTCAATCATCTTAATAGCTTTTTTAGAAGAAAGTTGTCCATCAGGTTGATATTCAGGTGATAATTCCCATGGGCTTTTTGAAATAAATTCTTTTTCATCCTTACCAATGAACATTTTAATTGTAGCGATATTTCCTGCTGTAAACTTCCATGTTGGTGGTTCAAGTATCATAATCGCATCTCTTGAAGATTCGAATAGTGTACGATATTTTTTCTCGCTCTCCTGCAAATCAGCAGTTCGCTCTTTTACTAACTCCTCAAGGTTTTTGCGGTATTTTGTCAGCTCATCTTCTATCTGTTTTCGTTTGCTTATGTCTCGGGACACAACACAAATTACTTTCTTATCACCTAAGGTTATAATACTTGCAGTAACATCAACATCTACCAATGTTCCGTCTTTTTTACGATATTTTCGTTCACCGACAAATACCTTTTTCCGCTTTAATACTAACTCAATTTTAGATTCAATATCATTCCGTGAATGAGCAACAAAATCATAGGCACTTAGTCTTTTTGTTTCCTCTTCGGAATACCCAAGCATATTTTGAAATGATTTGTTTGCTTCAATAATATGTTTAGTCTTAAAATCAGCAAGATAGATATTTTCTACACTTTGTTCTAAAACTGAGCGATATTTTTTCTCACTCACCTGTAGTGCCTTTTCTGTTTGCAATCGCTCGGTAATATCACGTGCAATTATCAAAATACCTGATGGTTTATCATTTGTGGAAATAAGTGATGATTTTATTTCAACAGGTGTTTTATTTCCTTTTTTGTTAAAAAATTCTATTTCGTAATTAGAGATTCCGGCATCTCCGGAAGAACGATTTTTAAAACGTTCATAAGAATCAGCAAGCAGGTTAGCTGGCAATACATCATTGATATTCATCTTCAATGCTTCATTTTTATTATAACCGCTTAGTATCAAACCTTCCTGATTAACATATTTAATATTCCCTTTCAAATCAATTAAAAGAATT
>CAZREZ010000069.1:0-10792 GCA_964599115.1 uncultured Bacteroidales bacterium | reverse complement strand
GTATAGCTGCAAAAGTGAATCATAAATTAGTTCCGCTACATCATATATTAAAAAATAGTGATCAGGTTGAAATAATCACATCTAAAACCCAGAAACCAAAAGAAAAGTGGTTTAGTTTTGTTGTAACCGCAAGAGCCAAATCACGGATAAAGGAAGCTATCAAAAAATACAGAAAAACATTTAAAAAAGAAGGTGAAAAAAAACTCGAGGAAATTTTTAATCAGCTAAATATTGGGATCACAAGACATAATATCAGAAAACTGCAGGAAAATATTAATTTACCAAGTTCAATTGATCTGTTTTATTTTATTGCAATAGACAATATTGGATTCAAAGAAGTAAAAAACAGTTTGCAAAATCCTGAATTAAGTAGTTGGTTGCAATATATAAAACTTCCGTTTACAAAACCTAAAATTCAAAAAGTAGATTCTTTGTCAGAAATAAATATAGAAAAAATTAAAAACAAACCGAAATCTATACTATTTGAAGGGAATATTAGCAAATTAGATTATATTATTTCATCTTGTTGTAATCCCATACCCGGGGATGATATTATCGGACTGATATCATTAAATGAACCTATTCAGATTCACAGGACTAACTGCCCGAAGGCAATACAATTTATGTCGCGCTATGCAAACAAAATTATTAAAGCAAAATGGAAGAAAAAAGATAAAATTGCATTTTTAGCCGGGATTAAAATCAAAGCAATTGATAGTATTGGCTTTATTAACAGCATAACTAGTATTGTTTCATCTAAGTTAGAATTAAATATTCGCTCATTACATCTGGAAAGTTCGGAAGGTTATATTGAAGCAACACTAATGATATACGTCCATGATACACAAAACCTGAATGAGTTAATAAATAAACTTAAAGAAATTAAGCAAATAAAAAAGATCACACGATTAAGCCGTGTATCCGAATCACCAATATAATTTCCGGCTAACATATTAAATCCCTGATTATTAATATGATGGGCTTTTTATTAAAAATAATTATTAATTATTTTTATTTATACCAAATAATAATAAAGAATTATTTTTATCTTTATGCTGAAATAATAAATAATAAGAAAACTAATATTTTATCAAAATGAAAGGTGCAAACATGGATACCATAGATGCTGCTAAAAGAATATTTACTAAGTATTTAGAAAAAGGAGGTCACAGAAAAACTCCGGAAAGATATACGATCTTAAAAGAGATATATAATACTGATGGGCATTTCGACATTGAATCGTTGTATATCAGAATGAAAAATAACAAATACAGGGTTAGCAGAGCTACATTATACAACACAATTGAATTATTACTTAACTGCAATTTGGTTATCAAGCATCAATTTGGTAAGCATTGTGCCCAATTTGAACGTTCGTACAGATTTAAACAGCACGATCATTTTATTGACGTAAACGATGGAAAAATCATGGAATTTTGCGACACGAAAATACAGGAAATTCAGGCTTCGGTTGAGAAATTATTTAATGTTGAGATTAGTCATCATTCTTTGACTTTTTACGGAAAGGTTAAAAAATAAATTTAAAAAAATTTAAACAGGATGAAAGTTGATGTTTTATTAGGACTTCAGTGGGGTGATGAAGGCAAAGGGAAAATTGTAGATGTTTTAACACCCGGATATGATATTGTTGCCCGTTTTCAGGGAGGACCCAATGCTGGACATACTATTGAGTTTGATAGTAAAAAGTTTATTTTGCATACTATCCCTTCAGGAATATTTAATAAAAATACATTAAATATTATCGGGAACGGTGTAATTGTTGACCCTTACATTTTGAATAAGGAAATTGAAAATTTAAGAGATAGTAATATTGATGTCTTTGCAAATTTGTTGATTTCAAAAAAAACTCATTTGATTGTGCCAACACACAGGCTACTTGATGCAACCTATGAAGCAGATAAAGGTAAGTCAAAGATCGGTTCTACTTTAAAAGGAATAGGACCTGCTTATACTGATAAAGTTTCAAGGAACGGTCTTCGTGTAGGTGATATAAAAAATGTTGATTTTCTTGATAATTTAGAAAATCTTAAGAAAAAGCATTTCAGAATAATTAATCTGCACAAGTTTGATCACAAGGATTATTTAATTGACGGTTTACCGTATGAGAAATATGAAGAAAAATGGTTGCAAACTCTTGAAACGATTAAACAAATAGAACTAATTGACAGCGAGTATTTTATTAATCAAAGCATTCTAAGCGGTAAGTCAATTTTAGCTGAAGGTGCCCAGGGTACATTGCTTGATATTGATTTTGGCTCTTACCCATTCGTTACTTCCTCCAATACAATTACAGCAGGTGTTTGCTCGGGATTGGGCATAGCACCAAATAAAATTGGAAAAGTATCCGGCATTTTCAAAGCATATTGTACACGAGTTGGAAGCGGACCTTTTCCTACCGAATTACATGATAATACAGGTGAAATCCTTAGAATCTCAGGTAATGAATTCGGTTCAACAACAGGACGTCCGAGGCGTTGCGGTTGGTTGGATATCCCGGCTTTGAAATATTCAATAATGCTAAACGGAATTAACAGCTTGATGATGATGAAAGCCGATGTATTAAGTCCGTTTGACGAAATTAAAATCTGTACTAAATATAATTATAAAAACCGGGAAATTGATTATATTCCTTATGAAAATTCTTCTGATGATATAACACCTGTTTACACAAGTTTAGAAGGATGGAATACCGAAATTGATAAATTAACTTCAATCAGCGAAGCTCCTCCCGAACTTATTGATTACATAAAGTTTATTGAAAAACAAGTGGATGTTCCTATAGAGATTGTTTCCGTTGGACCTGACAGAAAGCAGACTTTGTTGAGGTAAAACCAGAGCTATTCAATGCTTAAGAATGAAATAGTCATAGAATAAATTAATAGGTTGATATTCAATATATTTTTTTCAGACGCTGATTTTCGCAGATAAACGCAGAATAGAATATTTTGAACAATTATTTTAAACTCATTAAAAACATGAAAAAGTTTACAATTATCATTCTCTTTTTATCAATTCCGGTTTTTTTAAATGCACAATTTTGTGAATGGACAGACCCTGTGGCTCTTACCGATTCCGTGAGCTTTAATACAAATCCCAATATTATAATTACTGATGATTATTATAGCGGAGATGTTTTTATGTTTTATGAAAAAAAATGGAATGAAGATTCACAAAAACAGATATATATGCGCAACATTACCTCAATGGCTGATGAACAGCTTGCTATAGGTGATGGGATTTTTGAATTCAGGAATCCTCAATTATATATAACAGGATATTCAAATTGCAGGTATTTTTTAATTTATGAGTCGGATTTAACAGGGAATTTTGACCTGTATGGAATAGAGTTTTTTGAAGATGCTACTTTTTCTGTTCCTTTCCGTTTAACTGAAACAGATTATGATGAAAATTCATGTTATATTAATAATGATTATTATTATAACGTAGTATGGGAAACAAATGAACAAATTAGGGTTTCAACATTTTCTTTGGTTTCGGATACATTACAATTTAACGAAATAATTACAATTGACACAAATGCCTGCTTTGATCCTGTATGCTGTTACGAATTTATTGCATGGCGTAAAATTGAGAATGATTCTTCTCATATATATTCATCAAGTTATGAATATCCATCAGGAGAATGGTCCGAACCTGATACTGTTTACACAAGCGGTCATAATATAAATCTCAGTATGTCAACAGGTATGGATTTGGCGTTTATTTCAGCTATTTGCTGGGAAAATTCAAATAATATTATTTGTTATGACCTGTGGATGCATGATACTCTTTTTCCTGAGTACCCTGGAATAACAGAATATAAATATCCATCAATGTTTAATTATGATTTAGTTATTACAAATTGTTTTTATCCATTTATTCTAACATATAGTTCAGGATTATCTTACGATAGTGAAATTTATGCAGTTACAGATTTTAACATCAATGAAAATATTTCAAATAATAATTATGCTGATATTTATCCTCGTCTTTTTTGTGGTAGAACTTTTATGTATTATTTTGATGTTTTGAATATTTGGCAATCACACAGAAACGAACATATTGTTTTATATATGTCGAAAATATCAATACTTTATGGTAGTATTTCTGAAAATTACCTGAACGAAAAAGATAATTTATTATCTGTAATTCCAAATCCATTTTCAAATTGCTTGAAAATAGAATGTTATCTTTCAAACAATAATAAAGCGATAGTAATAATACACAATTTACACGGGCAAGAGATTAAACATTTTAATATTCCTGATAATAAAAAAGGCTGGCATACATTATATTGGGAGCCTGGCAATGGAAATAGCCCTGATGTTTCTAAAGGTATTTATACTGTATTATTTCAACAAGGTAATATAAGGCAGGCACAAAAAGTAATTTATTCGGGAGATTGAGACATTATTTAGCGTATGTCAATTAAGTCCGATATTTTAAATAAATATTAAAAATAACAAATGACAAGTACCAAATTTCAAATAAGTTCCAATTTTCAAAATTCAATGACCAAAACAATTTCAAAGCTGTTTTGAACATCCATACGACAAGTTTTGGTCATTGACATTTGGAATTTATTTGTTATTTGTTTTTTGTTATTTGGTGCTTCATTTTATGTAAATCTTTGACTTTATAGAACACGTATATTACAAGTGCCGTTTTATTTCCACTTGTTCAAAACCTTCAATAATGTCACTTACTTTTATATCATTAAAATTTTCAATATTTAAACCACACTCATAACCGGTCTGCACTTCTTTTACATCATCTTTAAATCTTTTTAAAGAACCGAGAACACCTGTATAAACAACAATTCCATCGCGTATTACCCGAACTTTTGTATTTCTTATAACTTTTCCGTCAAGAACCATACATCCGGCTACTGTTCCAACCTTTGTAATTTTATAAGTTTCACGGATTTCAATATTACAAGTAATTTTTTCTTCAATTTCGGGTGACAACATACCTTCAATGGCTGATTTAAGTTCTTCAATTGCCTGATAAATGATTGAGTATAAGCGTATGTCAATTTGTTCGGTTTCTGCGAGTTTTCTGGCACCTACTGTAGGTCGCACCTGGAATCCAATAATTATTGCATTAGATGCTGAAGCAAGAAGAACATCAGATTCAGTTATTGCACCCACTGATCTGTGAATTATATTAACCTGGACTTCCTCATTAGATAATTTTAATAATGAATCGGATAATGCCTCAACCGAACCGTCCACGTCTCCCTTAACAATAATATTTAATTCTTTAAAATCACCGATTATAAGACGCCTGCCTATTTCATCAAGTGTAATATGTTTTTGTGTTCTTATACCCTGTTCACGTTGTAACTGCAACCGTTTATTAGCAATAGCTTTAACTTCCCTTTCATCTACCATAACATTAAAACTATCGCCAGCTTGCGGGGCGGAATTCAAACCAAGCATTAAAACCGGAGTTGATGGGCCGGCTTCTTTTATGGTAATATTCCTTTCATTATACATTGCTTTAACTTTTCCGTATGTTGACCCTGCTAAAACCATATCTCCAATTTTTAAAGTGCCATTTTGCACCATAAGTTTTACAACATAACCGCGTCCTTTATCAAGAGAAGATTCAATAATAGTTCCTGTGGCTTTTTTGTTTGGATTACCTTTCAATTCAAGCATTTCAGCTTCAAGTAAGATTTTTTCCAGTATCTCATTAATATTTGTTCCTTTTTTGGCTGAAATATCCTGGCTTTGGTATTTTCCACCCCAGTCTTCAACTAAAATATTCATTTTTGACAGTCCTTCCTTGATATTTTCAGGATTTGCATTTGGTTTATCAATTTTATTGATTGCAAAAATTAGTTTTACACCTGCTGCCTGAGCATGATTGATAGCTTCTTTTGTTTGAGGCATAATATTATCATCGGCAGCAATCACAATAATGGCAATGTCGGTAACTTGTGCTCCCCTTGCACGCATTGCTGTAAAAGCTTCATGTCCCGGTGTATCAAGAAATGCAATTTTTTTTTCATTTTCGAGAGTAACTTCATATGCACCGATGTGCTGAGTTATACCTCCAGCTTCACCTGCAATCACATTAGTTTTTCTGATGTAATCAAGTAAAAGGGTTTTGCCGTGGTCAACATGCCCCATCACAGTGACTATAGGTGAACGTTCACTCAAATCCTCAGGTTTATCTTCTTCTTTTTCCAGTATTGCTTCCTGAACGTCAACACTAACAAATTCAACTTTATAACCAAATTCTTCAGCAACAAGATTAAGAGTTTCGGCATCTAATCGCTGATTTATTGAAACAAATAAACCAAGAGTCATACAGGTTGAAATAATTTCATTTACAGGTACATCTATCATATTAGCCAATTCATTTGCAGTAACAAACTCGGTAACCTTAATAACACTTTTGTCTTTTTCAGCCTTCTTAGATTCTTCCTTAATATTATGACTAACAGCAACACGTTTTTGTTTTCTGTATTTAGATGCTTTGGATTTACCTGAAGGACTTAATCTTGCAAGTGTTTCTTTTATTTGTTTTTTTATTTCTTCTTCATTTATTTCAGGTTTTATGATCTCTTTATATGGCTTTTTGCCTTTGAACCTTGATTTTGCTTTAGTGTCTTTTTCTTCACCAGGCTTTTGTTCAGGAGGTTTTGTATGTTTTTTTATTCTTTTTCTTTTTTTCTTCTTGAGATGAACTTTTTCATCTTTTGAAGAAGCAACAGGCTTTTTCTCAACTTTCTTTGGCTTGGGAAGGTCTATCTTATCCAAAATTTTGGGACCTGATAATTTTGCAACCTCAGTAGGAATAAAGTTTTTATCTGTCTCAGGTTCTTCAACAGCTTTCTGGACCTCTTGTGTTTCTTTAGTTTCGGGTACTTTTTCCTGCTCTTTTACCTGCTTTTCTGTAGTTTTTTTAACTTTTATTTCAGCTTTTTCTTCTACGGGAATTTTATCTTTTTTATCTACAGGTTTTTTTTCTTTTTTTGTTTTCTTTTTTGCTTCTGCTTCTTTTGCTTTTTCCTCTTTAGTTTTTCGTGCCGGTCTTGTTTTAGTATTTATTGAATCAAGATCTATTTTATCTACAATTTTTACCTCAGCATCTGTTTTAACCTGCTGTTTTTCTGTTACCTCAGCCTTTTCTTCCTCTTTTTTATCTGCTTTAATAATTTCAGGAGGTACTTCAACTTCAGCAACAGGTTCCGGCTTTTTACTTATTACTTCACTTTCATAATCAACCGAAATATTTTTAATAAATAATTCTTCCGGTTCTTTTTCTTTTTCAATATCTTGGGTTATACTTTTTTTATCTTCAATTGAAATAGTTTTATGATAAGTATAATCCAGACCGATCTTTTGTGCTTCTTCTTTAACGGCTTTTTCAGACTGGAATTCCTGTACTAAAATATCATATACTTCGGATGGAATTTTAGTGTTTGGCTTAGAGTCTATTGAATGACCTTTTTTTGTAAGAAATTCAACAATGGTTGAAATGCCAACATTAAATTCTCTTGCTGCTTTACTAAGTCTTGTTGTTTTATTATCTTCTGTCATATTCAATTATATAGGGTTTACCCCGGATATTGAAAGTTTAATATTGCGGTAAAAATAATATTTTTATTCAAATTCGGCTTTAATTATTTTGACAACCTCATTGATCGTTTCTTTTTCAAGGTCGGTACGTCTAACCAATTCATCTAAGCTTATTTCTAAAACACTTTTAGCAGTATCACAACCTATTGTTTTAAATTCGTTAATGATCCATTGATCAATTTCATCAGAAAATTCCTGAATATCAACATCCTCGCTATCAATATCAGCGTCCCTGTAGACGTCAATTTCATAGCCTGTAAGTTTACCGGCTAATCTAATATTAAAACCACCTTTACCAATAGCTAATGAAACCTGATCAGGTTTCATATAAACTTCGGCTTTTTTATTTTCTTCATCCAAAACAATAGATGAAATTTTTGCCGGACTTAATGCTCTTGAAATATATAGTGTAGCATTTGAGGTATAGTTTATCACATCAATATTTTCATTTTTCAATTCACGAACGATTCCATGTATACGTGAACC
This sequence comes from uncultured Bacteroidales bacterium, assembly GCA_964599115.1. Classification (GTDB taxonomy): domain Bacteria; phylum Bacteroidota; class Bacteroidia; order Bacteroidales; family JADFUO01; genus JADFUO01. The sequence goes on along the minus strand of CAZREZ010000069.1, from coordinate 2,693 downwards.
TTTCATTCCAACGCAAGCTCCAACAGGGTCAATCCTGTCATCATACGATTCAACTGAAATCTTAGCACGTTCACCCGGTACTCTTTCAATTTTTTTGATGGTTATCAAGCCGTCGTAAACTTCGGGGACTTCTGATTCAAATAATCTTTCAAGAAAAATTGGTGATGTTCTTGATAAAATGATAACCGGTGAACTGTTACGCATTTCAACTTTGGAAACAACAGCACGTATGGTGTCACCTTTTCTGTAAAAATCCGAAGGTATTTGTTCGGATTTGGGCAATATCAATTCAATATTTTCATCATCCAAAATAAGAATTTCTTTTTTCCAAACCTGATAAACTTCACCTGTGATTATTTCGCCTATCCGTTCTTTGTATTTATTATAAATACTGTCTTTTTCATATTCCTGTATTTTTGAAATCAGGTTTTGACGTATTGTAAGTATTTCGCGTCTGCCAAAATCCGATAATTTTAATTCTTCTGAAGCTTCTTCACCTACCTCAAAATCAGGTTCGATTTTTATTGCCTCGGAAAAAGCTATTTGAAGGTTTTCGTCTTCAACTTCTCCGTCTTCAACAATTTCTCTGTTTCTCCAGATTTCCAGATCGCCTTTGTCAATATTTACAATAATGTCAAATTGTGCCTCTTCTCCGTATTTTTTTTCAAGCATGTGTTTGAAAACATCCTCAATAATACGCATCATCGTTTCACGGTCAATGTTCTTAAATTCTTTAAACTCTGAAAAAGTTTCAACTAAGTTTATATGTTCCATTTTATTTAATTGTTTTAGAATGAGTTTTTTTTCTTAAATGAAATTATTCGTTTTCCATAAAAAGAGGGGACTTTTGTCCCCTCTTTAATCATATCATATTTCCGAATTCCGCTGCAAATATACAAAATATATTTGAAAAACAAAGATTATAAATAATTTTAAAAAACAGGCTTACCTTTTAACACTTTTCGTAACTAATAAATTAAGTATTTGATTTTTTATAAATTTAAAACCAACAAAAATATTTGTAATCCAACCTTGGAATTATTATATTTGGAGAAATATTTTATTAATCAAAATTATATAATTATTAATTAAAAATTTAAAACCATAAAAAAAAAAAAAATTCAAATTTGAACCTAAATAAAAGAATCCCAAAGTTACTTCTTATGGTTCTTTTTATCTTTAGCTTTTGTTTTACAAATGCACAACCGGTTACCATTAATCTACCAACAGGGTTTAGTGGAGGAACATTGGTATATGATATTTTATATGCCAATGGCAAAATATTCTTATATTCCTCAGATGGTGTATCAATTTATGATGAAACCAGCAATAATCAGTTTATAGATAAGATACTATTCGATGATTCTGATTTATTTTTTGGTAAGTTTAATCCTGTTTATTATAACCCAAGATTTGCAGTTCCTGATCAAAACCTGATGGTATATAATAATGAAGTAAACAATAAATATGTTTATATACTAACACCTAAATTAAAATTGTTAATAATTAATACTACTAATAATGACTACTGGATTTCATCAATTTTAGTTAGTAAAAACAATATAGAAGTACCATTGGATCAGGTTCTCTCATCACAGAGTGGTAGATCAATAATAAGATATGATAATAATAATAATAATAATCGCTTGTATATTCTGGTTTCAGGTCGTGATGATGATTTTAACTGTACAGGTGAATTTCATGTAATGAAGACTATTTTCGGAATATATGATATTGATTACGATTACTCTCCAAATGTCAACGGTCATTTTAATTTACATTATTGTGAAATAAACGAAGGTGGCGATACCTATGGAGAGCAGATTAATAATTACGTATTCAATGAGACAAATAATTATTTCTATCTTGTTAGATTAGGCACAAAAAATCCTATTTCAAAAGCAATTATTGAAATAAGGGAAATTATCACAAATGGTTCCAGTTTAATTAGTAGTATTGATTTTGAAAATATTAACGGGAGTGGTTGGTTTAAAATGGGGAAGATGTTATATATTCATGAAGGTAATTTACATAAAATAATAGTATTACCATATAAGTATCCAAGCGGTGTTGTTCCTGAACCACAGTTTTGTGTAATAGATGGTGATAACCATGATGATGTAAAATATGTAGAATCACCCAGTAAAAGAATTTTTGATGCTGCTTATCTTGGAGAAAATCAGGACCTTGTATTATGTTACGCACCAGATAATAATGAAATAGTTGGATATATATACCAAAACACCAATGTTGCTATTTTTCATTACAATCCTACATTAGAAAATTTTGTATCAACAGATGATAATTTTGATAAAGATTTTTCTATTAAAACATCAGATTTTGATATTAATGCATCATTATGTTTGACGAAGCTAAATGATTCAACTGCATTGATAAGTAAAAAGGATGGTATAGCTAAACTGGAATATGAATTAAACAATGAAACATATGATTATAATAGCTTATTAGTTGCAGAAGGTAATTTCTTTAGGAAAGGAGTTTTGGTGGGTGAAAAAACCTATATAAACAATACAGTTGCAAATGGAATTGAGGTTTTTGATTATGATATTAATGATAATTACATCCACCTTAAAAGCATCCGTACCGGTTATCCTGTTTATCACATTACCGCAAATACTGATGGAAGCAAACTTTATTTTTTCAACAAACTGAATTCATATAATACCGGATTA
>CAZREZ010000068.1:0-10888 GCA_964599115.1 uncultured Bacteroidales bacterium | reverse complement strand
TAGAGATGTTACGACAAATAGATCCACACCAGGTTATCATCAATTTAATAAGCAAAGTTTATTTGAACGATTCCAAACAGTTATTTCGCAATACAGTAAGTGGCTTGGAGGAGTTTATGATAAATATGATGTTAGAAATTTCTACATGCAACTGGGTGAAAAACGACGAAAGGAAGGATTTGCTTTAAGCGAAGTTATCAGCTCATTGAGCCTTGTCAGAAAGCATATTTGGGAATTTACGCTTTCTTATGGAATATGGCATAAAACAATTGATATTTATATGATGCTTGAGCTTGAAAGAAGGATGATGTTGTTTTTTGACAAAGCTTCATACTGGATTATTAAAGGATATGAGACAGGAAATTCCTGACACAGGGAAGCTTGTTAAATCTTTATCAAATTATTATAAAAATATGTATTTTTACATTTTAAATCTTATTCACAAAAATCTTTAAATTATGAAAACAATTAACAAGCTATTAATTTTTAGTTTAGCACTTTTTACAATTAGCTGTGCTACATTAAGTGTGAGCTATGACTACGACAGAAGTGTGGATTTTAATAAATTAAAAACCTACAAATGGATCAAAAAGCAGATGCCAAATAATGCATTAGATCAAAATCCTTTTCAGAAAAAAGCTATAATATCAGCAGTTAACGGTCAGTTGGAGGTAAAAGGATATAAAGAGCAAGAATCGGGAGATGCTGATTTTGCCGTAAATGTTTACTCTATAGTAAAACAACAGACTCAAATAACAAACTGGGATAATTATGGATGGTATAACCCATGGTGGGGACCATACGGTGGTCATACTGAGGTCAGTACTTATGATGAAGGAACATTAGTTATTGATATCATTGACATCAAAGATAAAGAATTAGCCTGGCGAGGCTTAGGCACAAAAATAGTTACAGGTTTTAGTAATGATGAAAACGGCATAGCTATAGTTAATGAAAATGTTGCAAAAATTATGGCAAACTTTCCTCCTCCAGCAGCACAAGGTAAATAAGGTTTGCGGTTTAGATGCTTAATTTCGAAGATATTTTGGGACAAATTTCAAGTTATCGGTATGCAATTAATTATCTTTCAATTATTTTTATTCTTTGTTTTTAAGTTGCTTTCTTGCCTTACATCTTTTTATCAGGTCATAAGTTATTCTTGCAGTATTAATTAATATAGCAGGATTATTGATGATATTTTTTACTACATCATTTTTAAAGTCAAAACTTTCTATATTGTTTTTTACCTCAGAGAGCAAGCTTTTAATTGTATTTTCTTTTAATGAAATTTCGCTTTTGAGGCTGAGTTTTTTATATTTTATATCATTAAGATTTTTAATCATATTCATTGTTTCCGGGTATTATCTTTTTTATGGCTTAATTTATTTTCATTATTAAAAATTGTTTTTGAGATTTTCTTTATCATAGGATTCAGGAATATTTTATTTCTGGCAAGATAAATAATAATACCGAGAATCAGATAAAACAATCCGGCAATAAGATATCCCTGAGCAAAAGAACCTGTTTCCTGACCGTACCATGCTACAAATGCAAGCGACATAAAAAAAATAAAAAATAACAAGAATATTGTGATTATTATCACAGCTAAAATGTTTGAAAAAACCTTCAGGATTTTCTCATATAAAATAATCGTAAATAATTCGATTTTAAGATCAAAATAAGATTTGATATTTTCAAAAGTTTCGTTTACATTTTTATATAATTTCTCTATGTCCATAATTTACTAATTTAGATTAATGTTAAAGAATTTAGATCTGTTTTAAGTTTTAAATCTAAAATCAAACCCTTTTATACTGGATAAAATCAATATAAGTAATTGTTTATTTAACTGTGAAAGATTACAATAATCTGTTAAGCCAGGTTTATTTTTTCTTAGCTTTACTTGTCTTTTCCTTAATATCTTTAACTTTTTTCTTGGCTTCACTCACTTTTTCTTTAATATCACCAACAGCACCCTCTGCATAGTGTTTTATATCATCGATTTTTTTATTAATATCATCTTTGATCTCACCGGCTTTTTTGCCTATTTTTTCCCTTGTGTTAACACCTTTATCAGGAGCAAACAAAATACCTAATACAGCGCCTATAGCAACACCGCTTATAAGGCCTGTTAAAAAACTTGTTGTTGAATTTTTCATAACTATTTAATTTTTTATATTGGTAAAATACAAATATAAGAAGCTTTTTCCTGAAAAACAAATTTAACCCGAATAATTCCAGACATAAGATATGGTTAATCATATTTCTGTAAATTAATCATACTTTCGTAAGATTATGTTATTAGAACTTATCTGTCTATTTCAGGTTCTTTTTTTTTGAAACCGAACTCAATATCATAATCCCAATAACAGCACTCAAAAACGAAGCAAAAAATATTCCCACTTTAGCTATTTGGATAAACTCAGTAGAAACAAATGCCAAATCTGAGATAAAGATTGACATTGTAAATCCTATTCCGGCAAGAAAACCGACACCATAGATTTGTTTCCAGTTAACACCATCCGGCAAAGATGCAAGTTTAAATATTACCATCAACTTTGCAAATAATGAAATCCCAAGAAATTTACCAAGTACTAAACCTAAAATAACGCCAATGGCAATAGGATGAAAAAGCATGTTCAATAAATTACCTTCCACATGAACGCCAGCATTTGCAAGAGCAAAAAGGGGAAGGACAAAATAAGCAGTAACAGGATGCAGAGCATGTTCCAATTTCTGTAAGGGGGTATGTGCTTTATCACTTAGTTCTTCAATATCATCAATAATATGTGCCTGTTTTTTTGTTAATAAAGTTGAATCATTTGGTTTTTCCTTTTTGAATTTTGATAGAAGTATACCAAGATTATTAATAAAAGAATCTTGGGAAACTTTAGCTCTAACAGGTATTGTAAGTGCAATCAAAACACCTGCAATTGTAGTATGAATGCCTGAATAAAAAAAAGATAACCAAACTCCTATCAATCCAACAATGGCATAAAAAGAAGTTCTTCTGACTCCGAGCCTGTTAGCACCAATTAATACAATAAGGAAAATAGCAGCATTGATCAACTGAGAAGTGTTAATTGATTCGGTATAAAAAATAGCTATGATCAGGATGGCGCCGAGATCGTCTACAATTGCAAGTGCTATGAGAAATATTTTTAGATTAATATTTACTTTATTTCCTAACAATGACATCAGACCCAAAGCAAAGGCAATATCAGTTGCCATTGGAATTCCCCAACCATTGATAAAATCAGGGTTATCATAATTAATTATAGCATACATTATTGCCGGAATTACCATTCCGCCAACAGCAGCTAAAATGGGAAAACTCGCTTTTTTAACTGAAGAAAGCTCTCCTGCAAGCACTTCACGCTTTATCTCCAGACCTACTGTAAAGAAAAACAATGTCATTAGTCCGTCGTTTATCCAGTGATTAAGCGAAGCTTTTAGTTCAAATGAACCTAGTGATATACCAAGTTTCAGTTCATACCACAGGTAATGATAAAAGTCATAGAACCTTGTGTTGGCCCAAATGACAGCTATAATAGTAACGAAAATAAGAATGAATCCGCCTAATGATTCTTCTTTAATAAAATTCGTTATACTGAAATTGGATACGGCTTTTTTATTTACCATATTCTCCTTATTACCCATATTTCCCAAATTTCCCAATTCAATAATAATTTGTTAAGAAATTTTAATTGTTAATTTAATACTGATTAGTTACATATTCTTTAAAGCTATGGGATGGCTTTTCAGTCTGGGCTTATTAATTGTTCTGATTTTGTGCATTATTCATTTCTGTTTCAGATATCCATCCACCACCAAGTGCTTTATACAATTGCACATATGCATTCATTAATTCCTGTCTGGTTTGCGAATAATCCAGTTGAGCTTCGAAAGATTGCCTTTGCGAATCAAGCACTTCGAGATAGCTTGTAACGCCTTTATCATAACGATGTTGCGACAACATTTCAGCATTGACAGCTGCATCAAAACGCGATTGTTGAGCAAAAAGCTCTTCGTGTAGTGTTTCAATTGTAATTAAAGCATCTTCAACCTCTTTAAATGCCTGAAGAACCGTATTCTCATAGTTCAACAATGCTACTTCGGTATTATATCGTTCTATTTCAACTTTCCTTTTGTTTTTTCCGAATTGAAAAATAGGACCTAATAAATTAGCACCCGCTGACCATGCCATTCCTCCGGTTGTCAATGTTGACAAATCGTTGCTGGCTATACCGAGCAAGCCTGTAAGGCTAATTGAAGGAAAGCGCATAGCAATGGCTGCGCCGATACGGGCATTTTGTGCCATATATTCTGCTTCTGCCTGTAGAATATCAGGCCTTCTTTCAAGAAGTTGAGAAGGTAATCCCGTTGGGATTTCAGGTGGGAATTGTTGATCATATAATTTAATTCCCTTTTGAATATAATCGGGATTGCGACCTAATAAAATATTTAATTCACTTTCATTGAATGCGATATTTCGTTTATAAACAGGGACAGATGCTGCTGCAATAGCCCTTTGTACTTGCGACTGGTTTAAATCAATCTCAGCAACAGTGCCGTAATCATACTTAGCCTGAATAATTATGAGTCCGCTATCTCGCGAATCCAAGGTGTTTCTGGATATTTGTAGTTTTGATTTATTATCAAGTAATTGAAAATATGTGCTTGCAACAGATGATATCAGGCTCATTTGAATGGTACGCATGCTATATTCAGAAGCAAGTAACTCGGCACGGGCCTCTTCAGTTAATCTTCGATATTTCCCCCAAAAATCAATTTCCCATAGAAGTTCGGGATAAGCATAGAAATTCTTCGAAATATGGTCAAATTTTGCTCCTGAGAAATTGCCTCCGGAAGCTCCTGCTGTAACATTAATTGTTGGGAACATATCGGCTTTATTGTAACCTACGGTAGCACGGGCTGCTTCAATTCTTGCTGCAGCAACCAGCACATCCTTATTTTCTTCAAGAGCAATTTTGATCAATGTGTCCAAAACAGGATCATTAAATAATTCCCACCATTTAAGGTTAACTATTGTATCTGTTGTTGCAGTATCGAATCTAAATGCTTCGGGGTTTTGATAATCGGGACTCACAAAGTTTGGACCCATCCTACAACCTGAAATACCGATGATTAATAATAAAATTAAAATTGGATATATTTTTTTCATTGTACTTTTAGTTAATTACTAATTACTCTAATTATGTCAATCAGGTTAATTTATATTTATTCAGTTGTTTTAATTTTTTTTTGATTATCTACCTTCTCTAGCGCCAATTTCCTTTTCTTTTCATATCCTGCAATCTTTCCAATAAAAACAAACAACATGGGGTACATAAATACTCCTAAAAATGTTGCTATTGTCATTCCACCTAACAGGGCCATTCCCATCACTTTACGTGACTCAGCACCGGCGCCCGCAGCAATAACAAGTGGGAATACCCCAAAAATAAATGAAAATGCAGTCATAAGAATAGGTCTGAAACGTAACTTAGCAGCTTTAATAGCCGAATCGTAAAGCGACAGTCCCTTAGCAAACTCATTATTGGCATATTCAACAATTAAAATGGCATTCTTTGCTGCCATTGCTATAAGCATCACGAGAGAGATCTGAGCGAAAATATTATTTTCAAATGTCTCGCTAAAAAAACGTGCAACAAACAGGAAAAACATTGCCCCGAAAACAGCAAAAGGAGTACCGAGCAAAATGCTGAGTGGCAGCGACCAGCTTTCGTATTGAGCAGCGAGGATAAGAAAAACAAATACCAAAGCAAACACAAATACTATGTTACCCGAACCACCGGCCTCTCTTTCCTGATACGACATATTACTCCATTCATATCCCATGTCGGCAGGTAGCGACTCTTGTGCGACTTCCTCTATAGCATCAAGTGCCTGGTCGGAAGAATAACCTTTTGCAGGGTTTCCTGTCAGTTCAACAGCCCTGTATAAGTTATAACGGTTTGTATAGTCAGGTCCTGCAATATCCTCAACATTTACAAGGGCTGATAATGGCAAACTTACACCATCACTATTTTTAACAAAAAACAAATTTAGTTGGCCCTGATTTAACCTGTACCTTGGTTCAGCCTGAATATAAGCTTTATAAAGGCGGCCGAAGCGGTTAAAATCATTAATATAAGATCCACCTAGAAAAGCTCCAATTGTAGAATAAAGCTCTTGTAAGTCTACACCTGCTTTTAAAGTTTTGTCAATATTAATGTCAATATATTTTTGGGGTACATTAGCCTGGAATGGAGAAAACATACTGCCGATTTCCGGTCTTTCCATCGCAGCTTTAACAAAAATTGATGCCTGTTGTGCAAGGTATTGCGGTGAATTTCCACCTTTATCCTGCAGCATAAGTGAAAAACCCGACCCTGTACCAAGTCCGGGAATAGCAGGTGGTCCAAATGCGAATACTACAGCACCTTTAATTCTCTGCAGTTCCATATTCACTTCCCTTATTACTTGCAAGGCAGTTTTATCCCGTTTGCCCCAATCCTTAAGCGAGATGAACATAAACGCGCCATTAGTTGAAGTACTACCTGTTAACAAACTATATCCGGTAACATTTGTAACAAAACTTATTTCTTCGTGATTCATTAGGATATCTTCAATCTTAGCAGTTATCACATCTGTACGTTGAAGTGAAGCAGCATCAGGAAGCTGTACATTTACACAAAAGTAGCCCTGGTCTTCTTCAGGGATGAATCCACCGGGAACAAACTTTGAGATAATAATAATAGCTCCTGACAGGATTAAAATAAAGATCAGGCTTCTTGTAGTTTTTCGTGCAACGATTTTCGAGAATTTCATATAGGAATCAGTTGAACGATCGAAAACATTATTAAATCCTTTGAAAAATTTCCCGGGTATACCTTTATAAGGTTTGGGTTTTCTTAATAATAAAGCGCATAATGCAGGGCTAAGTGTCAGGGCATTTACGGAAGAGAATACCACGGATACAGCAATAGTGATTGCAAATTGCTGATAAAGCCTTCCTGTAATTCCACCCATAGCTGCAACAGGGATAAATACTCCTATTAAAACGAGTGTAGTGGCTATTATAGGAGCAGTAACCAATTTCATTGCCTCGATAGTTGCTTTTTTAGAATTCATTCCCTTGGCAATATTTACCTGAACAGCCTCGACTACCACAATGGCATCGTCAACTACGATACCAATGGCAAGAACCAGTCCGAGAAGGGATAACACGTTTATGGTAAAACCAAGCATAGGGAACAGAATAAAAGCGCCTATCAATGATACGGGAATAGCAGCAGTTGGGATAAGCGTTGCTCTCCAATCCTGTATGAAAATAAAAACAACGAAAAGAACAAGAGCCAAGGCGATCAATAGAGTAATAATTATTTCACGAATTCCTGCTGATATAGCAAGGGTTGTATCAAGAGATATTTCATAACTGATTCCGGGAGGAAATTTTTTAGAAAGGCTCTCCATAATTGATTTGATTTGATCACCGGTTTCTATGGCATTTGAGCCGGGCATTTGGTATAAAGCAATAAGAGCACAACTATTTTTATTCAGCCTGGTAAAAGCAGTATATGATTCCACACCAAGTTCAACTCTTGCAACATCACTGACTTTTACTTGTGAGCCATCTGGGTTTGTTCTCACAATAATATTTCCAAATTCTTCTTCTGTCTGTAGTCTGTCGGAAAGTCGCACAGTATATGTAAACTCAATTCCTGGTGGGGCGGGTTCTGCTCCAAATTTTCCACCCGGTACAATTATGTTCTGTTCTTTCACTGCATTTATAATTTCGGGGACAGTAATACCCATTTGAGCAAGCCGGTCGGGCTTTACCCATAAACGCATAGAATAATCACTTGAGCCAAGTATATTAACGCTTCCAATCCCTTTTGTTCTGGACAGAACATCTTTAATGTTTATGGTAGCATAATTCCCGAGAAAATTCTGATCATAATCTTTGTTTGTTGATGTTAGTGTGACAAGCATTAACGGAAAAGAGTATTTTTTATTAGTAGTTAAACCATACTGTTTTACATCTTCCGGTAATTTTGGCGTAGCCTGAGCTACCCTGTTTTGTGTAAATACGGTGTTCATATCAGGATCAGTTCCTATTTCAAAGGAAACATCCAGGGTCATTGTGCCATCGTTGGAATTTGTTGATTTCATATAAATCATATTGTCAACACCATTAACCTGCTGTTCAAGAGGCGTGGCAATTGATTGTTCAACATTGATAGCATTGGCACCGGTGTAAGATGTGCTGACCGAAACCATAGGAGGCGAAATATTTGGGTATTGTTCCATAGGAAGGCCTAACATGAAAACTACCCCAACAATAACAATTACAATGGCAATTACCATTGCAACTATGGGTCTGTGTACAAAAAAATTACCTTTTTCTTCCATAATCCTGTTTCTTATTTTTTTTGACCTTTTTCATCCAGTTCAATAACTTCAGGGCTGACAGTCATGCCTTCCCCGACTTTTTGTATTCCCTCGTAAACTACCTTTTCGCCTTGCCTTATTCCTTTAGTGATCACCCAGAAGCTATCAACAGTTGGACCTGTTTCAACGTCTCTTCTTTCAATCTTACTACTGTCGTTAACTACGAATAAGCTATACTTTCCCTGAAGCTCGCTTATACATCTTTGCGGGACAAGCATTGCGTTATCTTCTATATAAATTAGTCCTTTTACTCTTGCAAACTGGCCGGGACGTAATATTTTTTCTGTATTTGGAAAGGAAGCCTGAAGCAAAATACAACCGGTAGTCGGATCTACTTGCCTGTCAATAAAGTCCACCTTTCCCTTATATTTAAAAACCGAATTGTCGGAAAGGATTAATTCCAGGTTTCTTTCTCCATACTCAAGTTCCTGTTTAATTCGACTTTCACTTTTCAGAGAATCAATTCTTGCGTTCTCCCGGGCGTAAGCCAAATAATAGTTTTCTGTCAGGAAGAACTGCACCCTGATTGTGTCGATGGTTGAAACAACATTCAGGATAACAGGATTAGGGTCTTTTCCTACAAATTCGCCAACCTTGGCTTTGGTTTTGCCAATAATACCATCAATAGGCGATTTTACCTTTGTATAACTTAACTCGATATTTGCCGCGCTAAGGTTAGCCTTGGCAGCTTTAACAGAGGCTTCACAGGCACCTTCATTTGCAAGTGCTGCATCAAGATCGCTTTGGCTTACGGCATTCATCTCGGCAAGTGGTTTGACCCGACGCAGATCGTTTTGGGCTTTCACCAAATTTGTTTCAGCTTCTGCAAGCTCACTTTCTTTTTCAGCAACTTTGGCCTCGTATGTTTCAGGGTCAATATAATAAAGAATCTGGTCTTTGCATACATGGCTGCCTTCATTAAAATATATATCTTCTACCCATCCTTCCACTCTGGCACGGATAGGAATATCATAAAGTCCGTAAACCTGCCCTACAAATTCCTGGTAAATGGGAACATCCTTTTGAATTACTTCCACCACAGGAATTTCCGGTGGGGGCAAAGAAGCTTGTTGTTCGTTTTTACAAGCAAAAAATGTGAAAACAAGCATTGCAATTAAAATAAATCTCATGATAAAGTGATGAATTTTTTTCATATTAGTTTGATCTTTTATTTGATGATTGAACAATATAAATACTAACAAATCTGGCTATAATTATAGCAACATACATTACTCCGATAACTTCCTCAATATTTGAAGCAGCCCGGGCATAAAGAGAAACAGCCGTTATATCTCCAAATCCCGTTGTTGTTAATGTTGTGAAACTGTAATATATAAAGTCAAAAACATTTAATTTTTGATTTAGACCTTCTAAAGTATTAATACAAAAAGAACCCGGAGCTAAGCCTTCCATTAATGAATATAATAATGAAAAGGACATACCGATAAGCAGATAAACAACTATTGCTCCAAATATTGTATTTGTATCAACCTCCTCTGCCTTGATAAGGTTTTTTAGAATTAATACAATTACATAAATATAAAATGCAATCTGGCATATTACACTAATTATAGCCAGAAATAATCTTTCCTCAACAATTATGGAATACCATATTCCCCAAAAAGCAAAAATTGCTATACTTATTGCAATAATTTTTTGATTTTTTTTAAGTCCGATCGCATATATGCCTGCTATAAGAATAACAGTAGAAAACAGGTTTGAAAATATTAATCTGATCTCCTCACTATCGAAAAATGGATAAATCGTCATTTGGATTAATATGGCAAGTAAAAGATAAAAATTATGCCCGTGCTTAAATATTTTATGTTTGTTACCCATAGCTTAATTTTTACGCAAATATATTTAATTTTTTAAGATTTTAGCAAAAACTGTTACCATTATTTTTCAAAAAGCTGTTACTTTATAATTTCTGTTTACAAAAGGGTATAAGGTATAAGGGTATAAAGTACTAATACCCTAACGCAGCAAAACTGCAAACAAAATGATTTAAGAAAAAAAACATAATAAGTTTGCTAAAAAAATAAAGTTTTACAAGATAATAGTATATTAAAGTACTAAACCCTTATTTCCCCTATTCCCCTTACGACCACAGAGTGTCCTTTAGATTAGTTACAAAAACAAAAGTAAACATGTCTTACAGTAGTCAGTAAGATAAAAGAAAGAATTAGTTTAAGGCTTACTCCGAAAACTTTTGGGTAAGGTTTATAATTAATTGTTTAAATTTACTCTGCGACTTTGCGCCTCTGCGTTGAATTTTTTCAATAATCAATAAGCAATCATTAATCATAAATCACTAATCAATCCAGCAATTTCTTTTTTTTCAGGTCATAAATTTTCTTTCCCCCGTAAGCTGCACCAAGTCCGAGAAGAATAAACAATCCGCTGCCTATTTGTGCTCCTCCGCCACCAA
>CAZREZ010000067.1:0-10953 GCA_964599115.1 uncultured Bacteroidales bacterium | reverse complement strand
ATTAAATTACTTTACAAAAGACAGGTTTCTTATATCTTCTCTAAAAGCAAGCCAGCTAATAACTTGTGTTGCCAGTTCTTCATCAAGCTTATTCATATCCCAGGCAAATTTATAATGAATACTATCTTGATCCTTATGTTTTGATCCCTTAACACTTTTTTTGTCATCAGTTTTAGAGCTGGCTTTTATTCTTTCTTTCAGTAACGAACTTTCTTTAATTTCTATCCCAACTATATCTATATGTCTGGAAACACTAAAATATATAACTCTGACATTTTTATAATGAGATAATTTAAATAACTTCAGGAAACCTCTGAATCTTAATTTTTCAATTCTATTACTGCTTGAAAAATAGTTTAAATGATTGCTTAGTCTTGATTTTTTTTCTTTGGAATTAATATATCCAAACGGTTGTTTTTTTTTAATTGGCAAATTATTTACTCGGTCAACAAGTTCATTTAATTTAGCAATGAACTCATCATATTTATCTTTATTCTTTTTATAATTTTCCTGAATGCGGAACTTTTTATCAAGTACCCTGGCACTGTGTTTTTGGGAACCTTTTTTCTTGTCAAGTTCTTGTTCTGCTTCTTCTAACCAGTTTATCATTTTATATAATTATTATATTATTTATATTCAAGAACTTCTACTTCGCCTTTTATAACTCTTAAACCGTTCAATGCCAGTGCCTCAAAATCAAGTTGACTGGGATACAATGCAATAGGTGCAATACTTCCTACTCTTTTTGATACATTAGCAAGAAATTTTTCACTGTTAAAAATATTTCCTGTTAAAAGAATAGCATCAACATTACCTTCAAGCACTGTTGACATAGCTCCAATTTCTTTTGAAGCCTGATAAGCTAAGGCATAAGAATAAAATAAGGTTTTTTCGTCGCCGGAACTAATTTTCTGATCAATTTCATCCAAATTGCTTGTGCCAAGATAAGCTGTATAACCACCTTCTTTTGTGATCATCCTAATAATTTCTTCTTCAGTATATTTTCCGCTAAAACACAACCTGGCCAAATCTCCGGAAGGTAATGATCCGGTTCTTGAAATTGTAAACGGACCATCTCCATCAAACGATTGATTCACGTCAATTACCCTGCCATTCTTATGAGCTCCGATTGAGATACCTCCTATTCCGATATGGGCTACTATTAAATTAAGATCCTCATAATTTTTATTTTGTGACTTTGCATATTTCCTGGCAAAATGTTTATGATTTAACGCATGAAATACAGATTTTCTTTTAAATAACGGATGGCCGGTAACTCTTGCAACCTCGTCTAATTCATCAACCACAATAGGATCGGCCATATAAGCTTTTTTATTGATTGAAGAAGCAATTTCATAAGCTATAATTCCGCCAAGATTCATAGGATGCTTCCCATAAGTACCAAGCTTCAGATCTTCCAACATTTTATTATTAACTTCATAAACACCCGATTTTAACGGCTTTAACAAACCACTGCGTGACATAACCATTCCTACACGATCAATATCTATTTCATTTTCCTTTAAAACCCTTAAAACAAGTTCCTTCCTGAAATCTTTCTGTTCATCAATGTTTTTTAATTTATTTAACTCTTCTTCCTGATGTTTAATATTTTTTAAAAATATCATATCAGAACCCTTATACACTGCAACAAAAGTTGAGTTTATTGCCGGATAAATCACTAATATTTTTTGTGAAATCATAAAATTAAAATTTTAAATTGCGATTATATTTTAAAAAAATTACTCAAAGACTGTTTTCAGAACCTACATATTTCTTCTGTACTGTCCTCCAACTTCAAACAAAGCTTCGGTAACCTGACCGATTGAGCAATATTTTGATACTTCCATTAAGCATTCAAAAATATTTTTATTAGAAATTGCTGCTTTTTTTAATTCTTTCAGCAGTTTTTCAGATTCTTCTGCATAAGTTTTGTGAAGTTGTTCCAACATACTAATCTGGTATTCTTTTTCTTTTTCAGTAGCACGGATCACTTCACCCGGAATAATTGTGGGCGATCCTTTGGATGATAAAAATGTATTAACACCCATTATCGGCAATTCCCCGGTATGTTTTAGCATCTCGTAATAAAGCGATTCTTCCTGTATTTTACTTCGCTGATACATGGTTTCCATAGCACCTAAAACCCCTCCTCTTTCGGTAATTCTGTCAAATTCAGCCAATACTGCCTCTTCAACCAAATCGGTTAATTCATCAATAATGAACGAGCCTTGCAAAGGATTTTGATTTTTTGCCAGTCCTAATTCATGATTAATTATCATTTGGATAGCCATCGCTCTTCGTACCGATTCTTCGGTAGGAGTAGTAATGGCTTCATCATAAGCATTGGTATGCAACGAATTGCAATTATCATAAATAGCATATAAAGCTTGTAATGTTGTTCTTATATCATTAAAATCAATTTCCTGTGCATGTAATGAGCGTCCTGATGTTTGAATATGATATTTTAATTTTTGCGATCGTTCATCAGCACCGTATTTCATCTTCATCGCTTTTGACCATATAAGCCGTGCAACGCGACCCATTACCGAATATTCAGGATCAATTCCGTTTGAGAAAAAGAATGATAAATTAGGTGCGAATTTATTTATGTCCATCCCTCTGTAAAGATAATATTCAACGTAAGTAAATCCGTTTGCAAGAGTAAACGCAAGCTGTGAAATCGGGTTGGCACCTGCTTCGGCAATATGATAGCCCGAAATTGAAACCGAATAAAAATTCCTGACATTATGTTCATTGAAGTATGCCTGAACATCTCCCATCAGCTTTAATGAAAAATCAGTTGAATAAATACAAGTATTTTGAGCCTGGTCTTCTTTTAAAATATCAGCCTGAACTGTTCCGCGAACTCTGCTAATTGTATCAGCTTTAATTTTTCCATAAACATCTTCAGCTAACACCATATCTCCTGTTACTCCAAGCAACATCAATCCAATACCATCATTTCCTTCAGGCAAATCGCCCTGATATTGGGGTCGTACCGTACCTTTCTTTTTGTAAATATCCTCAATTTTCTTTTCAACTTCTTTTTCAAGCTCATTTTCCCTGATGTAAATTTCGCACTGCTGGTCAATTGCCGCATTCATAAAATACCCAACCATTGTGGGAGCCGGACCATTAATTGTCATTGAAACCGAAGTCTTGGGATCGGATAAATCAAATCCCGAATAAAGTTTTTTCAAATCATCAAGACAGGAAATAGAAACTCCTGAGTTGCCGATTTTACCATAAATATCCGGACGTATATCAGGGTCCTGACCATACAGGGTTACAGAATCAAACGCAGTTGACAGGCGTTTTGCAGGCATTCCTAATGAAACATAATGAAACCGTCTGTTGGTTCTCTCGGGTCCGCCTTCACCGGCAAACATTCTGGTTGGGTCTTCGCCTTCACGCTTAAATGGAAAAACACCGGCAGCAAAAGGAAATTCACCCGGAACATTCTCTCTTAGAACCCATTTTAAAATATCACCCCAGTTTTTGTATTTTGGAAATGAAATTTTCGGGATTTTCAGATGAGACAATGACTCTGTATGAGTTTCAATTTTTAATATCTTATCTCTTACTTTAAAAGTGAAATATTCATCTTCATAAGATTGTTTCTTATCTTCCCATTCTTTAAGAATTTCTTTATTATGACCATTAAGGTTTAGTTCAACCTCTTTGTAAACATTTCGCAACTGGTCAACCAAAACGGCTTTATCAAATCCCCTGTCCTTTTTTTCAAAAGAGTAATTTATTACATCTATTGATTTTTGGATACTGTAAAGTCTTTGAGCTATTTCTGCCTGGTCTTCTGTCCATTTATTATAATTTCTTATAGTATCTGAAATCTCAGAAAGATATCTTATACGATTAGGTGGAATTATGTATATTTTTTCAGGTGTTTCATCTTCTGCTTTCATTGATGATTTAAAATCAACACCTGTTTTTTCTTTGATTTTTTCAATCAATGCGAGGTATAGATGATTAACTCCCGGGTCATTAAATTGTGAAGCTATCGTACCATAAACAGGCATTGTATCAATATCTGTTTCCCATATCTGATGATTACGGGCATATTGTTTTTTAATATCGCGCAAAGCATCCAAAGCACCTCTTTTATCAAATTTATTCAGAGCAATAATGTCGGCAAAATCAAGCATATCAATTTTTTCCAACTGTGTAGCTGCACCATAATCAGGTGTCATAACATACATTGCAATATCACTATGGTCAATTATTTCTGTATCCGATTGCCCTATTCCTGAAGTTTCCAGAATAATCAGATCATAATTTGCTGCCTGCACAATACTCTCTGCATCTCTTACATATTTTGACATGGCAAGATTGGATTGCCTTGTAGCCAACGAACGCATATAAACTCTCGGATCATCTATTGAATTCATCCTTATCCTGTCGCCAAGCAAGGCACCTCCTGTTTTGCGTTTTGAAGGATCAACAGAAATTATTGCAATTGTTTTATCAGAAAAATCAGCTAAAAACCTTCTTACAATCTCGTCCACTAAAGATGACTTACCTGAACCGCCTGTACCGGTAATTCCTAAAACAGGTGATTTTCTGCTTTTTATTTCTTTTTTTATTTTACCCATAAAACTTTTAATTGTTTCGGGATAATTTTCAGCAGCAGAAATAGCATGGGCTATTGAATTAATATTTTTATTCTCTATATCTTCAATTTTAATGTTGCCATTTTTACCTGTTGGGAAATCTGCTATTTTAAGTGTATCATTAATCATTCCCTGTAAACCCATTTTTCTTCCATCATCAGGTGAATATATACGGGCAATTCCATAGTCATGCAATTCTTTTATTTCATCAGGAAGGATTACACCACCACCACCACCGATAATCCTTATATGTTGACATCCTTTTTCTTTTAATAAGTCATACATATACTCAAAAAATTCAATGTGCCCTCCCTGGTATGAAGTAATTGCTATTGCCTGCACATCTTCCTGAACAGCACAATCAACAATTTCCTGAACAGAACGATTATGACCGAGATGTATAACTTCGGCACCTGTTGCCTGTATTATTCGCCTCATTATATTTATTGATGCATCATGTCCGTCAAATAAAGAAGCTGCAGTTACTATTCTTATGTGATTCTTAGGTTTATATGGTGCTTTTGTTTTCATAAATAATCTTAAACTTGTCTATAATTAACAAAATAACAAATGTTGTAGCTAATCAGTATTAAATAAACAATGAAAATTTTTAACAAATATTATTATTGAATTGGGCTATAAAGGAAATAGGGAAAATAAGGGACCTCAAATCCCTATACCTTTATACCCTTATACCTTTTTTAAAATCTATCCTCAAAGCCATAGAATAGGAATTGATTAATAAACTGATTAGTTACCAAATATTTTATTATGCAAATGTAAAATAAATATTAATTATAATTTAATATCTGATTCATAAAATCATTACATTTGTTACAAATTCCCCTAATATAAAGAATTATACAAGTAAGAAGACGGGAAATGATATATACTGCTTCTTAATGATTTTGCAAACAAAATTCTTTTAGAAGCAGTTAATGCTCGAAGAAATCAGGTTTAGTTTTTTGCAAACCTGATTTCATTCGGTATAAAAGAAATAAACGTGATACGATTATTCGGATGTTAGCCGCAATCTCCCTTACCAAGAAACTCAGTTGAGTTTTTAAGCTAACGAAGGTAGAAATGTAGGTTTGAAATGAATACAAATTAAAAATAGTAATTAACAAATAATCAGACAATTAACTTTGATGTTAATTGGAAGTATGATAGACACCTAGCATAAATGCAACTGATAAAATAAAATGATAAAATGACAGAATTCTGGTTGACAAAATTTAAGAATGTGAAAATTATGTGTGGATTTGATCCCTCAAATATATTTTAGTAAAGTGTAAACTAACTTAATTAGATTATTAATATGAAAATAATAAGACAAGACCATGAACTACCAGAATCTGTTGAGAAGTGGGGATGGAAATACCATCATTTAGGAATCCCGACAAATATAAAAATGTCAAATGAAAAGTACTTACCACACTTAAAATTTTATGTTTCAGGATTTAGTACTAGCCCATTTGGGATTGAATGGATGAGATTTGAAGATGATTGTCCAATATCAGAATTAATTAAAACAGTTCCTCATATTGCATTTGAAGTTGATGATTTAGATAACGCTCTGAATGAAAATGATTTTGAAATTATTTCTGAGCCTGGTATACCTTCTGATGGAGTAAAAGCTGCAATGATTAAGCATAATGGAGCTCTAATTGAATTGATTGAATTTGAAAAAAATAAATAATGCCAGCGGTTAACGACAGATAGTCGTTTAAGAGAGGTTTATTCCTCTCTTTTTTTCATATTAAATAGCATCAAGCCCTGTTAATATGAGCTAACGGAGTAGGATTTATTCTTAATATGCTTGGTTATAAACATTTTATACGTTCTTCAATAAAACGTAAATGGAGTTTCTTTTACTCTTCATAATTATATTTTCAATCCGTTTTTTTAAAGCATTATATGAAACGTAATATAGAAATATTTGTTATTTTAGCGTAAAATTTGGAGTTTATATTCAGACTCGCGTCAATTGTAATTTAAAAACAGAACGGAAAAACAAAGTATTTTATACTTTTGAAAACAGATAAATTTCAAAATAAATACCGCATTTCTTCTACCCGATTACAAAATTGGGATTACGGATGGAATGCGTCCTATTTCATAACCATCTGTACTAAAAACAGGAAACATTTCTTTGGTGAAATCCTGGATGGTGAAATGCGATTATCAGATATCGGTGAATATGCAAATCAATTTTGGAATGAAATTACCAATCATTTTCCGTTTGTAATATTGGATTCATTTGTGGTGATGCCAAATCATATACATGGGATTGTAATTATTGATAAACCGTATGATGGGAAAAAATCATCAAATGGTGCAACGGATGATGCGGTGGATGGTACACCCGGTGGTGCATCAGATGGTGGAACGGATGGTAGTAGAGACGTTGCATGCAACGTCTCTACGACCACCACACCCACCACAACCACCAATACGGCCGACAATATGGATACCAACAATACCAATAATAATACGAATTTCGGATACCACCACAAAAATCAACAAATGGCAAACATTCCGCCAAAATCCGGTTCATTGTCCACAATAATACGTTCATACAAATCGGTGGTAACTAAAAATGCACGAAAAATCCACCCCGATTTTGAATGGCAATCACGTTTTAATGATCATATTATTAGAAACAAAAATTCGTTTCAACGTATAAGAAATTATATAATCAATAATCCTCGTAATTGGGATAATGACAAATTCAACTAATAATGACAACAACGCAAAATATAAATATAACGGAATTGATGTTTCCTGAATTTGAGGAGAAATGAAAAAACACGAAGGCTTAATCGAATTCTAACACCTATCCAAATAATTTTTAATTATTTTTTATAATTTAGCCCTTCATTATTTTATAAAATAAAAGTTCAAATTATTCAAATATAAATTCTAAAAAAAAGCATGTATGATTCCTAATATAATTTTTATTATATTTTTATTATTCGCAATTCTGTTTTTCTACAGAAACGTGATGATTATTACCCGTAGTATCAATCTTGGAAAAGATATTAAAATAAAAGACAAAAAACTTAAAAGGTGGAAATTAATGTTCAGGGTTGCTATTTTTCAATCCAAGATGGTCTCCCGTCCGTTATCCGGTATTTTACACATTTTTGTTTATGTAGGTTTTATTATTGTAAACATTGAAATGCTGGAAATTATTATAGACGGCATTTGGGGCAGTCACAGATTATTTTCCTTTACCGGACCAATATATACTATACTTATTTCTACGTTTGAGTTTTTTGCTTTGTCTGTAATTATTGCCTGTATTATTTTTCTGGCACGCCGTAATGTGTTTAAAGTTAAAAGGTTCTGGAATAAAGAAATGACATTGTGGCCTCGTTCTGATGCAGCTATTATTCTTATTACTGAAGTTTTTTTAATGAGTGCAATTTTGATAATGAATGCTAGCGACAGTATTTTACAGGATCGTGCTATTGGTCATTACGTGAAAGTGGGAGCATTTCCGTTAAGCAGTTTGTTTATTCCGCTATTAGACGGACTATCAACCGGCACTCTGATATTTTTAGAACGGTTTGGATGGTGGTTTCACATAATCGGAGTATTGATATTTTTAAATTATATTCCTTACTCAAAGCATTTTCATGTTTTTCTTGCTTTTCCAAATGTTTATTATACAAGGCTTGAACCAAAAGCACAAATGTCAAACATGCCATCAGTTACCAAAGAAGTAAAGTTAATGCTTGATGAATCATTTGAACCACAACAGGATGAAGAAAATGCAGAAGAAATTACTTTTGGGGCTAAAGATGTCAAAGACCTTACATGGAAAAACCTGATGGATTCTTATACATGTACCGAATGCGGAAGATGCACATCAAGATGTCCGGCAAATATTACCGGTAAAAAACTATCGCCACGAAAAATTATGATGGATGTTCGTGATCGCCTTGAATTTCTCAGTAAAAGAAACACAAGAAAAGGTTTAATCAATAAAAAAGAATTATTTGATTTTATCACTCAAGAAGAATTATGGGCATGTACAACTTGTAATGCCTGTGCAATAGAATGCCCTGTAAATATTGAGCCATTAGCAATAATATTTGAAATGAGAAGATATTCTGTTTTGGAGGATGCTACAGCACCTGCTCCAATAAATACAATGTTCACAAATATTGAAAATAACGGAGCGCCCTGGCAGTTTTCTCCTGAGGATAGGATGCTTTGGGCAGAGGAACTTTATTTAAATAAAAATGTGTAATTTCGTTTTTTTTATTAAATTATAAAAACAATGATAAAGTCAATTAAATTAACCAACTTTTTTAGTTTTAAAGATACTAAAATAAATTTGAACAATGATTTGAATATTTTAGTGGGAATTAATGGATCCGGAAAATCTAATTTTTTACGGGCAATTCGTCTATTAAAAACTGGTGTTTCAGGTGGCGAACTTAAAGAGTTAATTTTAGATAGATGGGGTGGTATTGATGAGATTTTTTTTAAAGGGCAAACAAAAGAAGAATTTCAAAATTCAATAGGATTAGAATTTGTATTTGATCATCAAATAATTAATAAATATGGATTCTTTTTTAAACAGGATGTTATTTATAAAATTGTAATAGTAAAATCACACGGATTAAACAATTATTATATTAGCGATCAAATAATAAGTCCAACCGGATACATATATTTAGATATAATAAATGGAAACGGTGTTTTAGCTGAAAGAGTGAGTCGGTCAGGAACGAAAACAAGCTTAATCAGGTATGATGATTTTGACCCCCAAGAGTTAACATTGTCTAAAATTTTTGATTCGGAAAGATACGGAGCCTTAAATACAATAAGAAAAGCTATCAGCAATATTGTAGTTTATGATTATTTTGATACAACACCAAACAGTCCTATTCGAAAAGCAATGAAAGCTACATCCGGTAAACGACTTTTGCCTGATGGAAGCAATCTTCCACAAATCCTTAATACTTTAAATATCAGCCATAAAAAAGAATATAATAAAATTGTAAATCTTTTAAATGATGTAAATGAACGATTCAGAGGGTTTGACTTTCATTTTCTCGGTTCCGGAAATTTTGAATTAATGTTGGATGAAGCCGATTTAGACAGTTCTATTCACGTAACAAATATGTCTGATGGAACGCTAAGATATTTATGCCTTCTTGCAATTTTATACAATCCTGAAAGAGGAAATTTTATTTGCATTGATGAACCGGAAGTAGGATTGCATCCTGATATGGCATTAAATATTACTAATGCAATTAAAGAAGCTTCAAAAGAATCAAATATGATAATAGCTACACATTCGGAGAATATTCTTGATGCGTTTGATATTGAAGACGTAAGGATTTTCGAAAAAGATAAAAACAACTCAACAATCATAAAATCTTTTTCTAAGGATGATTTTAAAAATTGGTATGACGAATATAATCTCGGTAAAATGTGGAGAAAAGGAGATATAGGAGGTAACAGATGGTAATGAATAAAATTTTGATTATTGAGGGAGCTAAGGATTCAAGAAACGGAATCCTAAGACAGGGATTTAATAAATTGCTAACACAAAAACTAAGTGGCAATATGCCAAGAATAGTTATGGGAGAGGGTAAAAAGCAAGCTATTGTTAAGTTTAAAAACTTCCCAAATGGCAGAATCCCGCATTTATTAATTGACTTAGATGGTGAAGAAGACACTAAATCATCTGATTTAGAAGATAATAATTTAACTGTAAATAAAGATATTGTTTTTTTTATGATACAAGAAATGGAAGCATGGTTCTTATCACAATCAGGAATTTTAGATTCATACTATTCTATAAATTTATCCCAAAAAATCCCCTCAAGACCGGCTAAGGATATTCCAAATCCATCTGATTTATTATATCAAATAACTGAAAAAACAAAAAAGGGCAAATATCATAAAGTAAAACATGCCGTTGATTTACTTTCTCTTTTAAATGCTGATAAGTTAATGACTGATTTTGAAGACTTCAATAATTTAATTGAAATTTTAAATGATTAGGAACATGATTAATGAAAAAATAAAAATACAAGTCCCTATCATGGCCCACCTGGTTGCCGAAGGAAAAAAACCCGAATACCTTTTCTGGGTAAGCTCCGCAGGTGCGTTTGACGACAGGTATAAAAAAGTTACACGCGAATTTGTAAAAATTCTTACTTATCTGAATATTGATTATGCTGTTTTGGGAACAGAAGAATCGGACAGCGGTGATATTGCACGCCGTACAGGCAATGAAATGCTATTCCAAATGCAGGCAATGACCAATATTGAAATATTGAACGGCTATGAAGTTAAA
>CAZREZ010000066.1:0-10966 GCA_964599115.1 uncultured Bacteroidales bacterium | reverse complement strand
TTTTTGCACAATTACAGAAAAGGAAAAACCAACATAATAACCTTCTTCATCAAATGTAAATTCAGGGTTAGCAAACATCCCCTTACAAATCAATTTTGGATTTTCAAAATAATATTGTTTTCTTGGTCTATGAAGACCATAAGGAGCATTTGAGGAAGTTATAAAATTCTTAACATTGTCAAGATGTCTTTTAAGATTGAAATAATTACCCGATGCAATTTCTGACCTTGTTTCTTTATCAGAATAGATAAGATATTCGTTTTGAAAAGAAATACTATATCGTCTTATATGACTGGTGTTCAAATATCTTTTGATTATTAAACTTTCAGTGTTATTTAATTTTAAAGAATCCAATTCTTTCTTTGATAATACGAACACACCATCTCCAACATTAAAGGCTTTTTTGTTCTTTGTTTTATCTAACAATTTAGCAGTGATCTTATCTGTAGATTCCTGTACACCTACAGAAGAATCATATAAAAAGCCAAGTTCAATTGTATTGTGAAATATTCTTTGCTGTTTTTGAAATGTAATTTTTCCTTCCTTATCAAATATTACATCTTGTTCAAATTGATAATCTGTTTGTACTTTTGTAATATTTTCGTTCAAAGTAGATTTATCAATTCTAATAAAATCGCATTTAATCGGTTTCCTATCTTTTTGTTTAAAGTAAATGTGAATCATGTGTTTTCCACTAACTCCCTCAAATACCTTTAAATTATCAAAATCAACTACTTTGAAAAACTCTAAATTATCTTTTACCCTTTCTATTAATTTGGTTGCACCAGCACTTCTTGTCCAATAACTATTGGTTATGTAGCCAATTATACCAGTTTGTTTACATAAGTCAATTGCTTTATGCAAAAAATAATACCAATAATCCATTTTACCCTGATGGTATTTTCCATAAGTTGAATTGTTAATTGATTCAAAGATTTCTTTATTACCTCTTTCTTTCAAATACGGAGGATTCCCAATCACAGCATCAAAACCCCCATTCTTAAATATTTCCGGAAAGCCCATTTCCCAGTCAAAAGCGTTTATCTTTTTAATCTGTCCGGGGAATAACTCAAGTTGGTCATCATAAAAATCAGTACCAATAAGAGAGTTGCCGCATTTAATATTGTCTCCAAGATTAGGAAGAACTCTTTCGTTAAAGAAAGTCAACTGTTTACTTATGGATGCGTTTGTTTCGCCTTCCAAAGCTTTAAGCAACAGGTTTAGTTTGGTTACCTCTACTGCCTGTGCGTCAATATCAACTCCATAAATATTATTGAGCAAAATGCGTTTTTTTTCGGCAGTGGTAAGATTGCCGTCAGGTGTTAAGGGATTATTATTTTTCTTTTGGGGCGGATTTTTGAGGTGGTATTTCAGGTGCCAGTTGAGCAAATACTGATAAGCTCCGATAAGAAATGAACCGGAACCGCAGGCAGGATCAACGATCTTTATTTTCTCAACGTCTTTGGGCTTTTTATCTTTTATCAGTTTACCAACAGTGTTCTCAACTATGTAATCCACAATATATTTTGGCGTATAATAAACACCGCCGGCTTTGCGTACTTCTGGCTTTTCCTCAATTTTAGCATGGTGGGCTTTAGTCAGTCGTATGGTCTTGCCTAAAAACCGCTCGTAAACACTTCCGAGAATATCTGCCGGCAAAACGGAAAATTCATAGGGAGAAACAGGATAGTACAGCTCGTTGATGATATTTTTTACAACTTTGTTATCAACCGTAAGTGAAGGAGTTATAGTGTCTTCATTGAAATCAAAAAGACCTGAATTGTATTTTTCATCGGCAATATGATAAAGTTCAAAGAGATTTTGGTACAAGTTGCCTTTTTTAATAGCGTTCTTCAAATCTCCGTAATGCTCAATTCCTCTGTCTTCGCATATTCGCAGAAAAAGCATCCGGTCAATGTTTTTTTGCACTGCATAGTTGATTTCATCTTCACTGAGCGATTTATTTCTAAGTGCAATGGTTGTTGCAAGATATGTACGCCATTCTTCAATGGATTTCAAAAACTCGTCATCAACATTGGCAGTACCTCTTTTTTTGGCATCGCTTTGAACATATTTATCAAAACGCCCTTTAAGAATATTTTCTTTTGCAAAGGTGTCCCAGAAAAAATCAAATTCATCAAGGTAATTGTCATAAGTTATTTACTTGATCCTGGAAACAGATGCCTTGTCTGTTTGATTCGGTTTTTTGTTGCAGTCATAAATGGAAAACTCCTCAAAATCGGTAACAATGGAAATGGGAAGCCTTGCACTCCAGCCATATCTCCGAACCTGGTATGCAGGGGCAATATCACCTTTTATATTTATTGATGGCTTTTTAGCATCAACAAAGAATTTCCTTTGTCCGTAAACAGTAAAACAATAGTCGGGAGCTTTGGTACTTCCCCCGATTTTTATTTTATCTTCATGGATAACTTCCCGGTAAGCTTCAGCAAGTCCCTGCCTATTATCCATGTCCCATCCGAGAGTTTTAAAAAACGGATTTATATAATCAACTCTTGTTTGGTGTTCATTATAGTTGCCTCTTTTATATTCGTCAATATGCTCGTCAAATTGCTCAACCAAACGGGCAACTTTTTCGTATGCTTTATCTTTTGTTGTTTGTACCAATTTTATAATATTTGGTTCAATTAATTCCAATTTATTATACTAAGAACGGGATAAATTGTTGCATTTTATTTAGTCCCGTAGGGACTTAATATTTATAGAAAAAATAATCATAATAGAGTATAAGTCCCGTTAGGGACGATATATTATTGAATGTCTTTTAAAATATACCGCTCATCATAATCAACATTAAATTAGTTTATGTTTATTATTTTGTACTATTCCAGTTATGTATTTGTAAAGTTCATCTTTCCATGTAGTTTGAATCAGTGACACTCGGTTTTGAACTGCAAATACAAATTGAATATATATTTGTGTATATGTATTAGCCATGATCTTTTTATATTACGTCCCTATGGGACTTTGGTATAGGTGTATTTCATTTTCTATAAATATATAGTCCCTAACGGGACAATACCGAACCCGATAGTTATCAGATTTAAGAAAAAGGAACAAATCAAAATGTACAAAACTTGTCCGTCCATATGGATTTCTTACAGTCATACGAAGCGAAGCAAAGGACTCGAAATTAATACGTATGTATTTACCCCGTTTGATGAATAATCCCTCTGAAACTTTCGGAGAAATTGCGTTGTCAATTAGAAAATTCATTCGACTTTGGTTAATGGTAATTCTCTTTCTCTAACAGTTTCAGAAGCAAAGTTTAAAGCTTCTGTAATATCATCTTTTTCAAGGTCAGGATAATATTCCAGTATTTTATCGGGTGTTATTCCTTGAGCAATCATTGTTATAATTGTTGCAATAGGTATTCTCAGATTTCGAATACAAGGTTCACCACTCATTTGGTTTGGATTAACTGTTATTCTATCATACATTTTTTTCTTTTTAGTTTGCTAATTTACAAAATTTCTTAACTTCTTACCAGCGTCCCAATATCTTCTCCGGCAACAACTTTTTTAAGGTTTCCTTTTGTATTCATATCAAATACAATAATTGGCAAATCATTTTCCCTGCAAAGTGTAAATGCTGTCATGTCCATGATTTTCAGGTTTTTTGAATATGCTTCGTCAAAAGTGAGAGTATTATATTTTTTGGCATTTTTATCTTTTTCCGGGTCAACAGTATAAACACCATCCACACGTGTTCCTTTAAGGATAACATCAGCATGGATTTCAACTGCTCTTAATGCAGAGGCAGTATCTGTTGTAAAAAACGGATTTCCCGTACCTCCGCTTATTATCACAACATTACCGTTGGCAAGATATTCCGATGCTTTTCGTCCGCTCATTGATTCGGCAACAGGGTCAATAGCTATGCCTGATAATAATTTGGTTTTTAAACCTGTTTTATCCAAAGCCGATTGCAAAGCCATGCCGTTAATAACTGTTGCAAGCATTCCCATGTAATCGCCCTGCATACGGTCTGTACCTTCACTTGCTCCTGACAAGCCTCTGAAAATATTTCCCCCTCCAATTACTATTGCTATCTCCACTTTTTTCTCCACAATAGATTTTATTTCTTCTGCATATTCATTTAATCTTTTGGGGTCAATCCCATATTGACGGCTGCCCATTAAGGCTTCACCACTAAGTTTTAAAAGTATCCTTTTATATTTCATTGATTACGGTTTTTATTGAATTTGAAAAAATCACAGATTTATATTATGATGTCATTTAAAATTTCGGCAGAAAGTCTTCGTAAGGAATTGTCTTTTTGGTATACATAACAAAAAGATTTCTATCTTCAAAATAATTGTTATTATTTGCAAAAAAACTGTAAAATACATTTCCCTCAAGTCCAATAAGAGTATCACTGTTAATAATAAACTGAGCTATTGAATCTGCATATTGACGTTCAATCCATAATATTGAACTTAAAGCATTAACTTTCTCAATATACCAGACTGCATTTGTGTCAAATTTTATTCTAGCTTCAACATCGCCATAAGTTCGTAATTTATATATAACCTCAAAAACATCCGGAGGATTTACAATATCTTCATAAGTTGAATAAATCGGAAAATCTTCTTCAACAGGATCATGCTTTTTACAATCAGCAAATAATAAAATCAAAAGAAATAAGATGCTTAGGGATATGTATGCTTTTGTTTTCATCTGTTTATATTTGGAAAAATAATCATTTACCAGTGTGAGCCGACGGGTTAACCCGTCGGTTCATGTTAGTTTCATGTATTTTAAACTACTAAAGTAATGCTTTTTAATTAGATAATGACATAAGGTGGAAATTTTGTAAAACAGCATAATTATCAATTCACCATCTGGCAGGCACCTCTTCTAATTTCGTGCTCAACAAGCTTATATTTTTTCACCACTTCCCTCCCATCGTTATACTTAACTTTAACTTTATCGTTTCGTCCGATTTTTTTATCCACTTTAACCGGTTCCGTTTTACGAGGTCCCTGAGTATCGCTATATGCCTGCGAAAGCATATCGGTTCTTTCTTCTTTCATTTTGCTCATATCCAGTCCGCGTGGTGCCTGTGCTTCCTGAACCCTGTCTGGGTCTTGTATTGGTATATCACCTTTAATTAAAAACGAATCAATATCCTTATTAATTTTTTGTACCATATTTTTAAATAATTCAAATGATTCGAATTTGTATATTAAAAGCGGGTCTTTTTGTTCATAAGCAGCATTCTGAACCGATTGTTTCAGGTCATCCATCTCACGCAGATGCTCTTTCCATGCATCATCAATCATTCCAAGAGTAATACCTTTTTCAATTGCAAGATTTACATCTTTGCCCTGTGATTCATAAGATTTTTTCAGATTTGCAATAACCTGCATGGTTTTTGAGCCGTCAGTAAACGGGATGGCAATATTTTCATATTGAGTATTTCTTTCATAAACATCTTTGATAACAGGATAGGATTTTTTTGCTATCAAATCAGATTTTTCTCTATAATTTTTAGAAACATTATGGAATAACTTTTCAGTGATTTCATCGGCTTTTAAAGAGAAAAATTCCTTTTCATTATATGGCGATTCAATTGCAAGGGTTTTCAGCAATTCAAGTTTAAAGCCTTCAAAGTTGCGCTGTTCCTGATAGTCCAGCACAATTTGTTCGCAAAAATCATACATCATATTTGAAATATCAACAGCAAGTCTCTCACCAAATAATGCATGTCTTCTTTTTTTATAAATCACTTCTCTCTGGCTATTCATCACATCATCATATTCAAGAAGACGTTTACGTATCCCAAAGTTGTTTTCTTCCACCTTTTTTTGCGCCCTTTCAATTGATTTGGTGATCATTGAGTGCTGAATCACTTCACCTTCCTTTAATCCGAGCCGATCCATAATATTTGCAATTCTACCTGAACCGAACATACGCATCAGGTCATCATCAAGCGATACAAAAAACTGAGAGCTACCCGGGTCACCCTGACGGCCTGAACGTCCTCTCAACTGCCTGTCAACCCGCCTTGAATCATGTCGCTCAGTACCAATGATTGCCAAACCTCCTGCAACTACCACACCGGGGCCTAATTTAATGTCCGTTCCCCTTCCTGCCATATTAGTCGCAATTGTTACTGTTCCTGCTTTTCCGGCTTCGGCAATAATATCAGCTTCTTTCTGATGCAGCTTGGCATTTAAAACATTATGCTTAATATTTCTTCGATTGAGCATTCTGCTCAGTACTTCAGAAGTTTCTACTGAAGTTGTACCAACAAGGACAGGTCGTGCCTGTCGTATTAACTCTATTATTTCATCAATTACAGCATTAAATTTTTCTCTTTTGGTTTTATAAACAAGGTCCTGTCTGTCATCACGAATAATTGGCTTATTTGAAGGAATTACAACCACATCCAGTTTATAAATATCCCACAATTCACCAGCTTCGGTTTCAGCAGTACCGGTCATACCCGATAATTTTTTATACATCCTGAAATAATTCTGCAGAGTGATTGTGGCATAAGTTTGTGTTGCAGCTTCAACCTTAACATTTTCCTTTGCTTCAATTGCCTGATGTAAGCCATCTGAATAGCGCCTGCCCTCCATAATTCTCCCTGTTTGTTCATCAACTATCTTAATTTTATTCTCAATAATCACATATTCAACATCAATTTCAAATAACGAATAAGCTTTAAGCAACTGATTTACTGTATGCACCCTTTCGGATTTTATGGAGTAATCACGCAATGATTCATTCTTTTTTTTAAGGATTTTATCTTCAGATAGCCCTGATTTTTCAAGTTCGGCTATTTCAGAGCCGATGTCAGGTAAAATATAAAAGTCAGGTTCCTGATATGATTCGGTCATCAAATCAATTCCCATTTCCATAAGTTCAATGGTATTGCTTTTTTCATCAATAACAAAATAAAGCTCATCATCAATTTTATGCATGTGTTTTGCCTGTTCCTGAAGATAAAAGTTCTCGGTTTTTTGCATGAGGGCTCTCATACCCGGCTCACTGAGAAATTTAATAAGAGGCTTATATTTAGGCAATCCACGAAAAGCTCTGAACAAGTATTCACCGCCTTTTTTTTCATTTTCAGAGTTGGAAGTATCATTTAATAATTTTTTTGAATCTGCAAGAATTTTTGTTACAAGAGATCTCTGGGCATTATATAATTTAGAAATTGTGGGTTTTAACTCGTCAAATTCCTGTATATCACCTTTGGGTGTAGGTCCTGAAATGATCAGAGGGGTACGTGCATCGTCAATTAAAACAGAGTCAACCTCATCAACAATAACAAAATTATGCGGACGCTGAACAAGTTCATCAGGATTTCCGGTCATATTATCACGCAGGTAATCAAAGCCAAATTCATTGTTGGTTCCAAATGTAACATCGGCTAAATAAGCATTTCTTCTTGATTCTGAATTGGGGTCATGTTTATCAATACAATCAACTTTTAATCCGTGAAACTCATATAAAATACCCATCCATTCAGAGTCACGTTTGGCAAGATAATCGTTAACCGTAACCATATGAACACCTTTGCCGGTTAAAGCATTCAGATAAACCGGCAAAGTAGCTACCAATGTTTTACCTTCGCCTGTTGCCATCTCGGCTGCTTTCCCTTGATGAAGCACTATTCCGCCGATAAGCTGCACATCATAATGTATCATATCCCATGTAATTATACTTCCGCCAGCAACCCATGAGTTTTTATAAATAGCTTTATCTCCGGTAATTTTTATATTTTCCCTTTCTGCAGCTAATTCACGATCCATCTCTGTTGCAGTAACTTCAATATTTTCATTTTCTTTAAACCGTTTTGCCGTTTCCTTCATTACTGCAAAAGCTTCGGGAAGTATCTTTTCTAATATTTCCTGACTTTTTTCATACCTTTCTTTCTCCAACTTATCAACAACTTCCCACATTTTTTCCCTTTCTTCAATATTATCTTCAAGCTTAATATTTTTCTTGATATCATTTATCTGATTTTCTTTGTCAGCAATATAATCGGCTACCCGTTTTTTAAATTCCTGAGTTTTTGCTCTCAGTTCATCATTACTAAGCTGTGAGATAGTTTCGTATGCCTCTTTAATCTTAATGAGAGTCGGAGTAAGTGCTTTTACATCCCTGCCGGATTTATTTCCTAAAAAAGCATTTAATATCTTGATCATGATTAAATTTTAGATTTTAGATTTTAGATTTTTATTTGTTAATCCGCTAATAATCAGCAAAATTTTAAATCTTAAATCTTAAATTGTTAGAACGTGACTTTATAGACAGATTCTAATTATACAATAATCATTCCTTAATAATATTCCGAATTTTTCTGACATAAAGTCTGTAAATCTCTGAACATTTCGTTTTATACTAAATGCAAAATTAGTTTAAATTATACAAATTATACCGAAAGAAATTTAGTTTACAAAATAATAATAATATAATTATCTGTTACTCAATTAGATTATGTTTTTTATTTATTGTATTTAATAAACTAAATCCCGTTAGGGATGATCTGTTTATAACCCCGAATGGAAATTCGGGGTCTTATTTCATACCGTGCTACAAATAGTTTGTCCCTAACGGGACTATAATTTATGAAATCAAGACCTTACGAGGTTTTATTAACCAAAAGATTATCAGCTTGTTGTTTTTTTTGAAATTCACTAAAATAAACATCGTAGGTCTTTTTGGACCGGGCTCATTTATTATTTTTTATTTAATAATTCAATAAAGTAATTTTCAAGATTTGCATCAGGTTTGGGGGCAGGGCAGTTTAAAATATTGCCCTGATCATCAATTAAAATATATGAAGGAAAAGTTTTAATATTATAATTTTCAAGCAATTCCATTTTATTATCATAATAAAGAAACCCTAAGGAATACATATTTAATGCTAAAAATTCCTGTAATTTCATCAATTCATTATCTGTAGAAATATTAATAAACTCAATATTATCGCCAAACTTAACTTTTAGTTCCTCAATAATTTTAATATCATCAATACAAGGTTTACATTGTGTATTCCAGAAATTAAGATAAACATACTTGCCTTTAAAATCACTTAATGATATTTCATTATTATTATCTTTTAATGTAAAATCCGGGGCTGGAGCACCATACGAAAGCTTTGTCAGGGTAATAATCAGGTCGTTTGCAATCAACCGGTTTTGATCTGAATTACTCTGATTTGAAAATTCTTTAAGGATTTTAAGAATATTTTTCCTTTTAAAACCCTGTATATAGTAAATCTCATTCAATCCCTTAAGAAGCACCAACTCGCTAATACCGGAATTTTTCAATAAATAATCTTTATCAATCACATTTTTAAAATTATCATAACTTGCTTTTTCATTAATCGTTTCAACCAAATCCTGATATTTAATTACTCCTGAAGTAACCATTAAATATCTTGTAAACAAATTATTGAAAAAATCCATATATTCAATATTGCTGTAAAGTACAGGCTGGTTAATAAAATATATTTTAATTAGAGATTCGGTGTTTTTTAATTTAGCAAACTGTTCAACCGAGGCTAATTTATACTTAACATAATTTTCAAAATATTCATTTTTAATACCGGGAAAAAATCTGTCAATACGTTTCCTTAATGTGTCAACCAGATATTTTTGTCGTTTTTTATAAATATTATTAAAGTTATTGAATACAAAATCATTATAAATAATATTCAGATTTTGGATTAAAAAATTAAGTTCATTTTTATCAGGGTTTTGTATTTGAAAAGAAAGATTTACAGGTTCTACGAATGAATATTGTTGCTGGCTTGTATCATACCTTATTTCCAGATTATATTTTTTGCCGGGTTCAATATAAAATTCTGCTCTTTGGAAATTAATTGCCAGATAAGAAAAAACCGTATTCTGCAGATCAAATTCAAGATTGAATTTTCCTTCATCATTAATTAAAGCTTTTGCAATTGTTTTTTCAAGATAGGAAATCTGGTCGGCATAAGTTATTACACGGATTGTTTTTCCGGGTGCTCCTTTTGCAATTCCTCTAATAATTGTTTTTTGAGCAAATGCTCCTACTAATAAAAAAGTAAGAATAAATAAAATAAAGATTGATTTTTTCATCTGTTTATATTTGGAAAAATAATCATTTACCAGTGTGAGCCGACGGGTTAACCCGTCGGTTCATGTTAGTTTCATATTTTATAACTTAATTTCATCAGGCACAAATTGTGAGGGGTCGCCACCGTGACGAATAATATCCCTTACAATTGAAGAATTTATAGCAGTTAGTTCTGGTGTTGTTAAAAGAAAAATCGTTTCAATTTCGGGGAAGAGTTTTTTATTAACCTGCCCTATGCTTCGTTCAAATTCAAAATCGGCTGAAGTTCTCAATCCTCTTAAAAGATATTTTGCATTATTCTTTTTACAGAAATCCACTGTCAAGCCCTTATATTTTGTAACAGTAATTGAAGGAAAATCAGCAAAAACCATTTTAATCCATTCCATGCGTTTTTCTATCGGGAAAAAACTCTCTTTTTCAGAATTTTCACCAACAGCAATAATTATTTCGTCAAAAAGCGGCATTGCTCTTTTAATAATTGATTCATGACCTTTTGTTATCGGATCAAAGGAACCTGGAAAAACTGCAATTTTTTTCATCCTGAAATATCTTAATTTATTTTATATTGTCTCGTATGAAACATCCATTTTAATTTAAAAACCTGAGTGTAATTTTTTTATGAGTATTTCATTTTATTGATTTTAAAACAAAGATACAAATTTCTATTAACATTCCATTTCTAACCTGAATAATTCATCACGCAAAGACGCAAAGGAGCAAAGATTTGAATTAATTATCTCGCAACCGACGAGTTAACCCGTCGGTTGCAGAGAATAATCTATATATCAACAAATTTGACACATGACCTAATTTTTAATCTTATTATACTGAGAAAAGGAATGTTTTTCACTAAATATTACTGAAAC
>CAZREZ010000065.1:0-11035 GCA_964599115.1 uncultured Bacteroidales bacterium | reverse complement strand
AATATTGAATTTTGATTTTGAGATATGTGTTATTCTTGTGCATAGATCCAACTCACCCGAAGCCAAAATATAATCATCGCCATAATCAATAATCCCTGTTGTAAATACCACATCCTTAATATAAATACTATTTGACAATTGTTTTGTTAAGTCTGGATTTGAAGTTAATATTGGATTTTGCATATCAAGGTGTAGTATTTTCCATGGTTCACTTTTGTCTAACAATGCCCAATAAGTACGGTAAACACCAACTTTCCCTTTTTTTTCTACTCCATGAAATAAAACGAGCCATCCTTTTGGTGTTAATATTGGTTGGGCCCCACCACCAAGTTTAAGGGAAGTGGTTTTGTTTTTCCCTGACCTGATTAAAGGTTCATCAAGAGGCTTCCAATGTAATGCATCCGGCGATTCAGCAAGGTTAATAGATGGGCCGGGATAATAACTACTTTGTGGAGGAGTGGCTAAATACGAATTGCCGAGAGGCCGTGTCAAAGCATAATATTTACTATTTATCTTTCCTTCAAAAAATAGCATATCCTTGTTTTGATGGTCAAGCACAACACCTTCCAATGTATAATCCAATCCATTTTCCGAAGTATATAAAGTAGTGCTCTGTCTTTCAGAACTCACAGAGCATGTTGTCATATAATATTTTCCATCAATAAGAGATAATCTGGCATCTTCAACTCCATATTCCTGGTAGTTTTTGGCAGGAGAAATAATTTTATCGTAATGAATTTTAACTATTTTTTTTCCATCTACGGAAAGCTCAACGGGTAGTATCCACGAAAGTGAAGTTACAGCAAAAACCTGCAAGGGATAATATTTTTTAAGCACAAAACTTCTTGGATCGCTAGTATCAACATCATCAATATTATATCCGTCGAGAACATAGCCTTTTTCAGAATCCCATCTTATGCTGTGAATTTTTTTGTTAAAAACGGGGGATTTCAAGGCTTCTGCTATTCTTACCATGATAATAATATTTCCATTTGGTAATCTTGACATTCCGGGATTATAAGCTCCTAATACATAAGTGTTGGTATTTAAGTCTTTTTTTATTTGTGAATAGCCAAGATCAATATCATCCGGTTTTATTACTATTTCGTCAAAAGGAAATTCATTTTGGTTCATCCTACTATTTTTATTTTGTATTAACTACTTGGAATGTTGGGGGGCAACCTTCCAATCTTCCAACTTTCCATCACTTCATCATTCCATACAATGCTTCCCCACTCAAAGCGTCTTGCGGATACTTATTACACAATTCAGCTAAAATATCTTCGTGAGTAACAGCCAGATTCATTACTGTATCATTTCCTGCGTAATAAATAAAAATTCTACCATCTTTTTTTCTTATTGCGCCACATGTAAATACCACATTAGGGACATGAATATAATCATCTTCATTCACTTTACAATCAGCTTTTGATGGAAACAGTATCGGGATATTGGAAACCTTAACTATTTTGGGATTGTTTAAATCATGCAAAGCAACACCCAAAACATAAGGATTTCCATCCATAGTTTTTCTTACACCGTGAAATATATTAATCCATCCGTATTTTGTTTTTATTGGCGGTGCCCCCGGTCCAATTTTATCAGCAAACGCACTTGGTCCCCCTAATTGTTTTATGATTGGATTAGGTTCTATTTTCCAGTTATTAGTTTCAATTTCATCACTATATCCAATTTTTATTTCTGAAAATATACCTCCCGTATCATCCGAAGTAACATCATTTGGTCTAAAAAGAGCAATATTTTTGCCATTTATTTTTTCAGGAAATATCACAACATTTCTCATATCAATATTTGCTACCGGACCAAACCTTTTTAGTTTTTCAAAATCTTTGGTTACTGCTAACGAAACCCTCACTTTGTTTTTAATTTGGGAATGATATGCACTATATGTAATAAAATAAGAGTTGTCTATTCGTGTGATCCTGGGATCTTCAACACCTCCGGCTTCATTTTCAATTAATTCCCAGATTTGATATTTGGAGGAATGAGTGTCGTTTTCTGAACATGGTATTATAAATGGCTTAGATGAAATTTTCCAGTTGTCGATACCATTTTTACTTATTGCCTTTCCTATCACAGACATACCATTGCGCAAATGTGACCGGAAAAGCATCAGTGTATTTCCGGCATATTCGGTGACACCACTATTATGAACAGTAATTGTTTTTAGTTGAGGTTTTCCCCAAACACTATTAACATTATGACATGTAAGTATTGGATTATTTTTATACCGGATAACAGGATTATTTAAGTCCAACTGATATTCATCGTTATTTATTTGTATGGTGCGTATCATTTTTTACATGTTTGCTTTTAAAATTTGTAATGCTTTTGAAGATGTTTCTATTGCTTGCAGACTTAGCAGGGCTTCTATGGTTGATTCGGCACCGGAGTTATAATTAACCTTGTTTTCAGAATCAATACCATCAAAAACTCGTCCTGTGTTCATATCATACATTTTCTGATTTGCAGCATTGTTGCCAAAAAACCATGAACCCAGCAGACCGGCTTGAACTGCATACTTTTCTGAGTTTGTAATATGATAAGCCTCAATAGAAGCCAAAATCATAGGTGATATGCTATAGGCAATTTGAGGGAACTTTTTTTGATTATATGTTTGAATTGAATCGTCAACCATCTTAATATAAAACTCGTAAAAGAAACCCTGTTCTTTGCAATAAGAATAAAAATTATCTACTTCTAAGAGACCGTGTGTTACAAAATCCTCAATATTTAATTTATTTCCTGCTTTTAACAGGGCATACGCCTGTGCATTTCCCCAAGCGTGCCATATATTTTTCCAGCTCAAAAAAGCATTATAAGGAAAATTATCCTTATTGCCATACTGAACAGAAATAATTGATTCTCCTAAGCTTTGAATCAGGCTTTTTATATTTTCATCGGGATTAATTTTGTAATAATTGGTTAGTCCTAATATTATAACACTTATTTGGTCGGCACCATAGTCTTCCATCCACTTTGGGATTGTTAATCCTTCTATTTCTATTAGTTCATAAGGTTCTTGAAACAGAAGACGGATTTTTTGTGTAAGCGAAGAAAGCTGGTTTTTTGCTTCTTCTTGTATAACATCAAGTTCAATATTATTATCAATTAAACATAGCTCTGATAATGCCCAATATGCTCTCCATGACCAAAAATTTGGTGTTGGCTTACTATTTTGATGCGTAGAGTTAATTTGCTTATTTGGAAAAAGGAAATTATAATAGTATCCGTTGTAAGCTATCATATACATAACAAACTTCGATAGAGACTTAATTTTTTCCAGATTTTCATTAATAGGATTTGTTTTATATTGCCTACAATAAAACACCAATGCCCGTGCTACATCATCAACACAGGTGTAACCTTCATCGTCATCAGTAACTAACTGATATTCCGGCGCATTGCTATAAATCCAAATGGTTCCTAACTTAGTGCTATCAATCTCAACCTCTTGATATAAATGTTCAAGGTGTTCAGTGTTGATAATGAAGTTGTTGGTTTCTTCAACATCTTTAGAGCACTTAACATTAGTTAATGCTAATATCAAAAGTAGAGAATAGAATTTTAGCATGACTTATTTTATGTTTATTTTTAATTTTTCTAAAAGTGCGTACAAATTAACTGTTGCAAAAGAGGTTGCATAATCCGACATTGCATAAGGAATAAGCAGGTTTTCGCCATGTTGGATGAGTCCACAAGTGTAAACAACATTTGGGACATAACCTTCACGTTCGCTGCTGTTTGGACTTAGTAGTGGTTCGTCTAATGTTGCCAAAACTTTTTCGGGATTATGAAGATCAAGAAGAGTGGCACTAAGTACATATTTTCGTAAGGGCCCTACTGCATGAGTGAGCAATAGCCATCCATGTGGTGTTTTTATAGGGCTACCACTATTGCCAAGTTGTGTTATTTCCCATTCACGCTCAGGCTTTTGAATGATCTTATATTCATTCCAAAAATAGATATCGTTTGAATACATAATTGAAATACTATTCCCTCCTTGCCTGCTTATCATGGCATATTTTCCGTTAATTTTTTCGGGGAATAGTGCCATACCTTTATCTTGGGCCGCTTTGCCATGTATAGAGCGAATTTTAAAAGTATTAAAATCATCTGTTTTTATAATTTGAACGCGTATATTTTTTCCGTTGTAAGCTGTATAGGAGCCAATATAAATTTTCTTATTATTTTCTACAAAATTTACAAACCTAACATCCTCCATCCCCATTGATTCTGCTTTTGAGGAGGGAAAAATCACCTTACTATTCAAGGGTATATTTTTATTAAAAGTAACTTCATAATTAGTGTCAAAAATCTCATTCAGGAACTTTTTTATTCCATTAAGTTTTAAAAGGTTTTTTCTTTTAATGTCAGCGATTATCCCGTAGGCTTCCTTTTTAGAAAACTCATCAGGAAAGTATTTAAACACTTGGGGTTTAATCTTTTTATTAAATTGCGCCCTTTCTCTTACAAATGTCTTTTTATAAATAATATTGCTGTTTCTTTTAGCTGAAACCAGTTTATCCGAATCCTTATCCAATGATATCTCACCATCTTTCGAGATCAAACCAGTTCTGAAAACAATGGAGGAAATATGTCCTTCACCTACAGCCCTAAGACTCATTATAAATCGTATCGTATCATTGTTTAAACCATTTTGGTCGGGGTGAATGATAATAGATGGGTTAAACAAAGCAGCTGACTCATTGGAATATTCTTTTGTAAAATAAGAACCAATTAAGAGCTTCCGCAATAATGAAAGAGTTTCGGGGATTCCTACTTTATCCGCTATAATTTGATAATGGTACAAGATAACATCCTTAAAATCAATATGTCTGTTTTCAAATTCGTACAAAACCTGATTTATTGTTTTTTCAACAGCTTCATCATCTAAAGAGGCTATCTTTGAAATAATATCTGTAATTCTTTCATTTTTCTTTAAATCCAAAAAGATAGGGAGTATCCTTTTATGGTTTGCCTTTATCTTTATATCCGTTCTTTTAACTTTAATCATAGTAAATTCTTAAATATTTGAAATTATTATCCTTTAATGCCTGTTGAGGCCATGCTATTAATAAAATGCTTTTGGAAAATTAAATAGGCAATAATCACAGGCAAAGCAAGCAATACTGCCGAAGATAGTTTCACTCCCAATTGAGCATCGGAACGTCCTCCAACCGCAAACAAGGTTACCAATTGTGGCATAGTCATGAGTTGTTCATCCCGAATTACAATTAATGGCCATAACACATCGTTCCACGAGGCCATAAATGTTATTATGGAAACTGTAATAATTGTTGGAATAATATTGGGCCATAATATCCTGAAGATAATTTGAATTTCGTTACATCCATCCACTCTAGCTGCATCAATCAAATCGTTGGGAATACTGCGGAAAATCTGCCTGAACATGATTATGGCAAAAGCACCGTTTAAAGCCGGAATAATCAGGGCTGCAAAAGTATCGACCCATCTGAATTTGACCACCAAAATATAATTTGGGATCAGGGTTATTTGAAAAGGTAGAGTCAT
The DNA here is from genome assembly GCA_964599115.1 of uncultured Bacteroidales bacterium. Lineage (GTDB taxonomy): Bacteria > Bacteroidota > Bacteroidia > Bacteroidales > JADFUO01 > JADFUO01. The sequence continues at coordinate 5,479 of CAZREZ010000065.1, read as the reverse complement.
GGTAAAGATGATTATAAAGAACAGAAGATCCCTGCCTTTGAAGTCCATTTTTGCCAATGCATATCCAACCATTGATCCGAAAACAAGGATACCTGATGTGGAACAAACCGCAACAATAGTGCTGTTCAGCAATGACCGAAAAATGGGTATTTTTGAAAACATAGCCATATAGCTGGAAAAGGTCAGTTCTTTCGGAATCATTCCAAAATCACCTATTTGATTTTCAGGAAGTAGCGAGGCAATTATCATCCAATAAAATGGGTATAAAAATGTAAGTGCTGCTACAGTTAGCAAAATATATATTATTGTTTTCTTATAGTTCATTTTGCAACTATTCTTTTTCAATTGTATATTTCTGAATCACCACTACCAGCATAATTAATGCAGCAAAAAATAAGCCCAGTGTTGCAGCATATCCCATGTGATAATATTCAAATGCTTGTTTATATATATAGAGCATTGCCGACAAGGTACTGTTTAAAGGTCCTCCCCCTGTCATGATATATGGTTCGATGAACAGACCGAACCCGCCAATGGTAGAAAGTATGGTCACCATAAAAATGGTGGGGTTAATGGCAGGCAAAGTGATGTATCTGAATTTTTGCCAAGAACTGGCTCCTTCTACATCTGCTGCTTCGTAATATCGTTGAGGTACTGATTGTAAACCCACTATAAATAGAATGACATACAATCCCACATTTTTCCAGGTTGCCATTATGGCTATGGAAATCATGGCTAATTTTGAATTTGTTAACCAGGCAATTCTTGGTAATCCAATACTTGTTAGCATCCCGTTAATCAAACCTGTATCGAAGTTGTATAGTTGTTGCCAAAGCATAGTGACCACAACCCCTGAAATAACAACAGGTAAAAAGAAAACTGCCCTGTAGAAGCCTCTGAAAAACAACTTCTGGTCTAGAAAATAGGCCAAAGCCAGAGCAACTATTATTTGCAAAGGTATGTGTACTACTAAAAATATTAAAGTATTTATTATGGCTTTCCAGAACAATCTGTCGTGAAAAAGCTTAATGAAATTGTCAAAGCTCACATACTCCATCGGAGCTATGATGTTCCATTTATGAAAAGTTAATAATATTGAAAATACGATGGGAAAAGTGATAAAAAGAAAAAGATGTATCAAATAGGGCGATACCATGAGATAAGGAACTGTCTTTTTATGTAATTTCCCATTAATATTCATATCTGTGATCTATATTTGACACATTAAAGACGTATTGCTTTAGTATGCGCATTTATTGCTATTTCTATTGAGTCAATTGCATTTTGGGCTGTTAATAAACGCTTATGCTGTTTGTTCTTTATCCAGTTAAGTTGGTCATTAATCATATTTGATAGCATTTCAATATACCTATCTTCCTTTTCCACTTTTTCACCGCCACTAATATTTATCTTTAAATCAGGGGATAAGTCCTTAAAGTTACCTTTAACTAATATGCTATCAGAAAACCTTTCTGTTATTTTAATTGAATCAGGTGATAGTATGTTTATTAGCTTATTGTACTCACTTTGGGTAACTACTGCGTTTAACTCAAAGCGGGTAGGTACCCATTCAAATAGAGTAAGTTCACCTTTTTCAAATTGCAGCCGGAACTCTTGACGGTCTAACATGTCGGGCTGGTTAAATCCGTGATAATAGTTTACTATTCCTTTAGGGAATCTCACTATTGCCTGCACTCTGTCCGCTGCTTTATATTCTATAGCTGTTTTTTTTCGGTGCTGTTCAATGGAGGTGATCAATTCTCCTTTTCCAAGCCAACCTGCAAAAAGATCGAAAAAATGTACACCATGTTCAATGAATATTCCACCACTTAATTTCTCATCCCAAAACCAATGATTGGGGTGTAATGATTGATCTGAAGCATAGTTTTCCATATAACCGTGAAGAAATTCACCAAGCACATTGCTTTCAAATAATTGTTTAATTTGAAGGAATAGCGGGTTATAGCGCTGCATAAGGTTTACAATAAAAAGCAAGTCTTTGCTTTTTGCAAATTGGTTAAGTTCAACAGCTTCATCGTATTTAAAAGCAACAGGTTTTTCACAGATCACATGCTTCCCTTTTTTAAGCGCCTGTAACGATTGCTCATAATGTAAATAGGGAGGAGTAGCTATGTAAACAATATTTATCTCATCTGAATCAAGGAGCTCATTATAAGTTGTGATACTTTTCCCATTAAAATTGTTGGCAAAGCTTTTTGAAGCTTCAATATTTATATCATATACTGCCCCAAATTTTACTTCGCTGTTATTTAAAAATGCTTTTAGGGCAAACTTTGCAAATCCACCTGCCCCAACAACTCCAATTGTATATTTATTTATCATTTCAATTATTGTTTAAACATTCTTTTATGGCTCTATTTTGTCCTTAACAGGATATTAACAGCTTTTTCAGCATCAGCAATAGCCTTTTCAGGGGTTTTTACATTATATAGTACACAAGCTTCATATTCCTGAGAAATAATATCAAGAACTTCGGTTATTACTTCACAATTGTCAATACCCTTTACATGCTTTGCCTGTTTTGCAAAAACTTTATGTTTAGGATTAGTATTAAAAAAATCCTGAAATGCAGCAATTGTGTCAATTCCTTTTCTTCTTGGCAGTTGATTTGATAATGCCAGAAACAATGAGTCCCCGCTGATATCCACCATCGTTTTAATAAAATCAAAAGCCAATTCCGGATTTTTACAAGTATTAAAAATAACGATCGATTTAGGATCGCCATAAGTATATATTGGGCCTTCATGGTCATCGGGGACAGGTATGTTGGTAAAATCATAATTCAGGTCTTTTGGTTTGAATTTTTCAAGATATGTGATTTCCCATGGACCCGTAAACTTAGTAAACACCGATTGGCTTATAAATTTGTCCTGTGTGGCCGCCTCCTGATCTTTAGTAAAATATTCGTTTTTATAAATATCCTGTAAAAACTGAAATACTTCAATTGCATATTCGTTATTAAAAGCGGCCTTATTATTTTCAATTAATGGTCTTCCATTTGAGGCTGCCAGGTATAATGGATAAAAGTTAAATAGCTTTTGGTACCAAACGTTTCTTGTTGAAGTAATTCCCAACCATTGATCAGTATAACCATCACCATCGTTGTCTTTTTTGATTTTTTCTGCCGCTTCAAGATATTTACTGTATGTTAACTGCCCTTTATCAATTCCTAAATCGCGTTTTACAGAATGATTATACAAAGTTATAATGGGGTTAATTTTCCATGGGATTTGATAAATATGTCCGTCACTGGATGTAATTTCCCGAATGGTAGCCGTATCGCACCTTGAATAAATAAATTCATTAAAACCGGGCAGAGTATCAAGTGGCACCAGAATATTTGCTTTTGCATAAAATTCCACTGAGCCCTGCCACATATTGGAATAAATATCTGATGTGGTTTTTCCTACAACGGCTGCAAGTATGATTTCTTCACTGGATTGACCTTCAGGAACAGGCTGATATTGAATTTTTTCATTTGGATGCAAAGAATTCCACCTGGCAGTCAATATTTTGGAGAATTCAATTTCACCACTGTTGCTTGACGACCAATAGCTTAAGCCGTGACCTTTATCAGATTTGTTTGAATTGCAACTACCCAAAAAAAACATTAAAACAAGTATGTATGAAATAAACCTTGATAGCACTTTTTCTTATTTTAAAACAACCATTTTCTTACTTACTAAATATTTACCACCCTTAATTTGAAGGAAGTAAATTCCAGATTTAATCCCATTCATTTTTATAATAAAATCCTGTTCTTCTTCACCTTGCCAGCTTCCTGCCAAAACTCTTTTCCCTGAGTTATTAAATAACTGGTAAGAACAATGTTTTCCAAAACCGAGCTCAACATGAACAACAACATTTCCAAAAGTAGGATTGGGGAAAATGCCAATCAAATCATCGGCATCGTTTTCTTCAATGCGGGCAACTCCTATCTCGTATATTTCAAGAATATCAGAAGGTGCGATAGCATGATCAAAAAGATAAACGTCATCAAGGCGTCCTTTAAAATAATAATCCTGATCAGGACGGGCTTTGCCAAACACTAAATCGTAGGATGTGGAATTAATGGTTCCTGATGCGGGAATAAAGGCATCCAGTTGCCCATCAATATATAATTCCATATCTGTTCCTGTGTATACTGTGGTGAAAAAGTACCATTTTTCTTGTTCGATAACGGTTTTTGAATCCAGATCATATATTCCTTCATCTGTTTTTATAGTAAATCTAAGTAAATCATTACCAAGAGAAATCTTCCAACGGCTGTCCCAGTTTCCATGCGAAACCGGATAAGCTTCTCCACCACTATTGTGCTGCGAATAAATCCATCCCGACAAACTTAGTCCTAAATCAAAATTGAGCCAATTGGCATTTTCAACACTTACATATGAGGATAATCCGTTGAAGCTTGCTGCCAGTTGAGGATTGCCTTTCGGGTCGGTTTCGTAGGTTACATTTACAGACGAAGTAGCGTTATTATATTGACTATAGTCTGTGATATTCTGATTAAAGTTCAAGTACAAAACCGGATACTCTTTGATTAATACACTTAAATCGCGAACCATTAAGGTAACGCTATCGGTACTTTCACCATCTATATCGGCTACAGTGCAATAGATTGTATAATTGCCATAGTTAGACGGCGATGTCCATTGAACTGTGGCTCCACTATCAACAAAGGTACCGGCATCAGATGTCCAGGCATAATATACCTCATCGCCATTTAGCTCTTCAACTTCGCAAGATAGTTCGGCAGTTTGATTGACATCAATTTTACCGGGATGAGCTACTAACGATTTAATTTCCGGAATGTGAGGGATTCTGTCAGTAACTGATAGAATAATGCTCGTTGAATCGGATAATCCGCTACCAGAACTAATTCTGCATTTTATTGAATAATCCCCAATTTCATAAGGTGCTTTAATCGAGAGTTTTTCATTTGCTATAACCATGTTACCATCAAATTCCCATTGATATTCAATAACATCATTATCAATATCTTCGGCGCTACAAAACACAAAAACAGAATCTCCGGCAACAACCGGATTTTGAAGTGCTTGTAAAGCTTTTATCCGGGGAGGATTGTCGAGTAAAGTCTCGCCATTATCAAAATCGATTACAATGTCATTTGCCAAAGTTTTATTACCAATCATTTCAATTGTTGCATCATCAGGAACAAGGGTGATAATGACAGAATTGGAAGCGGGAATGGTAAGCTGAATAAATCCGGTAACATCATTATCAATAAATGAGTTGCTGATCGAATTATAAATATCATACAGATGTGCGCCAAGATTTATGTTAACAGACGTATCCGCACCATAAGGATTCCACATCAGGAATGAGGTATATTTTTCAGCATAAAAATCAGTTTTTGAAAGATTGAGTTTCAAAATAGCGTTGACATCGGTTGTGTCAATAATCCCTCCCAGGTAACCCACATGCGATGAGCCAT
>CAZREZ010000064.1:0-11091 GCA_964599115.1 uncultured Bacteroidales bacterium | reverse complement strand
CTGAGATTTACTTCTAAAAAAAAAGTGAGCGGCTTGGATTGCGGGATTTTATTGTTGCTTAGAGATTCTTATGGGAATTCTAAGAAGTCTTGAACTTTTGGTTCTTTTGGTTCAAGCCAAAAGAACAATAAAAAAATCCTTTATAAATATTTGTGTTTAGGATGTCCCAATGCGTAAAACAGGAATGCAGGGGAATCTTTTTTTTTTTTTAATTATCTACCTATGGTTACACAGTCATAATATCAATTTCCTTAGCTTCCAGAAGACTATCAATTTTTTTTATATAATCATCTGTAAGTTCCTGAATCTTATCCTGTAATTTTTTTACATCATCCTCGGGCATACCTTCTTTTTCAAAGTCTTTTGCCATATCATTAGCTGTTCTTCTTGTATTCCTGATACTTATCTTAGTATCTTCAACTTCTGCTCTAGCTTTTTTCACCATATCTTTTCTTCGTTCTTCGGTCAAAGCCGGAACAACGATCCTTAGGATTTCACCTTCATTTTTAGGATTAAAACCCAAATTAGCAGCTAAAATTGCTTTTTCAATACTGCTGATAATGCTTTTATCCCATGGCTGAATAATGATCTGGCGAGGATCAGGTGTGTTGATATTGGCTGTTTGTTCAATAGGTGTAAGCACACCATAATAATCCACTTTAACACCTTCAAGCATTTGCGGGCTTGCTTTTCCTGCTCTTATCTTCTGAAATTCACGTTCTAAATAAATAATAGCATTTTTCATGCTTTCTTCAGATTCTTCAAGACAAAATTTGGCTTCTTCATCCATTTTATTTCGGTTTTAACAATTTAAGTACAAACCTACATAAATTTTGTCAAATAGACAAATACATTAAAATAAATATAAGTAATTTATTATCTATCCAACCAACTCTTAAATTCCTTAACCCGCTCGCGGGCAACAATGATGTATGGGTCATTCAAACCTTCAATTGTTAGCTTTAAACGGCTATTGGTCCAGGCAAGGATGTTGGAACATTCATTAATAGAAACAATATATTTCCGATTTATTTTGAAAAATATTTCCGGGTTCAATAAAGGCTCCACCTGTTCGAGTGAGTAATCAATAACATAATTTCTATTTGTTTTGGTAAAAATAAAAGTTGCCTTTTCCATGCTATAAAACACTTTAATATCTTCAACGGCAATACTTTTTATTTTATCACCGACTTTAACCATAAAGCGTGATTTATAGCCAGGCATTTTAGTTGCGCCGGTATTTGTCATTGATAATAAACTTTCCAGGGTAATATTCTGTCTGAGATTTTTAAGCTTAATAATAGCTTTATTTAAACGCTCCTCTTCAATCGGTTTTAATAAATAATCTATCCCATTAGTTTTAAAGGCTTCAATGGCATATTGGTCATAAGCTGTTGTAAAAATAATCGGACAATTGATTTTTACTTTTTTAAAAATTTCAAAACTTAAACCATCTGCAAGTTGAACGTCTGCAAAAATCAGTGAAATATCATGGTTTTTGTTTAGAAAACGAACCGCATCACGAACGGATTCTAATTCTTTTACCACTATCATTTCAGGCGAAACTTTATGAATAAGTCGCTCAAGCCGTTTGGCAGCTCTTGTTTCGTCTTCAATAATTAAAATATTCATTTTTCGATAGATTTAAGGATTGGAATACGAACCATAAAACTGTTTTCTGTTTTCTCAATTTCTATCTCTTTATCTGTAAAAAAGCTGAACCGTTGTTTGATATTCTTTAAACCCGTTTTTGGTGAGGCCTCCCCTAATTTTTTAATTTGTAATGAATTTTTAACTTCAATATAATTCCCTTTTTTATATATGCTGATCTTTAAGGGATAAGCTTCAGATACTTCATTGTGTTTAACTGCATTCTCAACCAACTGCTGAAGACTCATGGGTACAATATATTCATCAACTGCAGCATTTAGTTCCATTTTAATATCCAACTTCTCTTCAAACCTGGTTTTGAGTAAATAGGTGAATAAATTAATAAAGTCAACTTCTTCTTTCAGAGGAACCAATTCTTTATCCTTGCTATCCAATACATACCTGAATAAATCGCTCAGTTGTTTAATGAATTGAACTGCCATTTTCTGATCTTCATACACCAAATCGCTTAATACATTAAAACTGTTAAACAAAAAATGAGGATTAATCTGATTTCGTAGTGACTCATATTTATAAATCATCATTTCGGTATTTAATCGTTCTGCATTAATTACCGAGCTTTTCCAACTCTGAAAAAAACCAAATGTAGTTAATATAAACGAAATAACAAAGGAGATAATAATTGGATAGATAGTATATTGTATAATCCAATGCCATGTATTTTCAGGAAACCGGCCATAAGAAATATAGAACATAATTAATTGTACGATTGTGAATGCAACTACAGCATAAATAACTAATAAAAATACGCCGATTATTGTTCTTTTTACCGGAGCATCTATCCAACTAAATTTTTTATTAAGTTGAACATCGATCCAGCCATGTCCCACCCATTGAGTTATACAAATAAAAAAACACCAGCTTAAAGCTAATAAGAAATTTTCAAAACTATTAAAAGCTCCCTGTATGAATAATACTACAATTAAAAAGCTAAGAACAATATTTGCGAGAATAAGATACCAGATCGATTTAAAAGGACTGATTTGAGAAATAAAATTCTTCATTATTATTTGAAATTAATGTTGTAAAGTTACAGATAATTCCGGTTTTGGAAAATTTAACGGAATAAACCTCAAAAGGTTTAATATTGAGGTTTATTCCGTAATATAATTAGTGTCGGTCCATAAAGTCCGATAGTTTAAATAATTATTAAAAATCACAAATGACAAGCACCAAATTTTCAAATAAATCTCAATGACCGAAATCTCAATATTCAAAGCTGTTTTAAACATTTAATCATTGATATTTGGAATTTATTTGTTATTTGTTTTTTTGATATTTGGTGCTTTAATTCAAAATTTGTCTGACTTTATGGACGGACACTTATGCTTTACAAACATAGGGACTAATTAATTACAAGATTTGCTGATTTGCTCAACATAATCTTTGCCCCATTTGGGGTGAATGGGAGATTTGATCTTGTAATTATCCCAATTTTTTAAAAGCTCTTTTGCCTGCTTGCAGTATTTTTTTTCATCATTGCCAAAAAATTGTGCTGTACCTTTCTCATTTGATATTTTTATATACCTGGCTCTCGGATTTTCAGCATCAAATGCCAGGGCTTTTCCTACTGATTGACCTGATAAGGCTCCATATTCCGGTCCGCGTGTCATCGGATCAACTACCAATCTTGCAGTATAATAAAATGCCTGAAGTGCAAAAACTTCTGATTCTTGTGGCATTAACTCAATCATTTTGTTAATTGATTCCTCTGCAATATCAAGGTATTCATCTTTTTTTACTTTATCATTATTTTCCATAAAACTCATGATAATATAACAATGAGCATGATAATAAAGCGGAAGCCATTCTTCTTTCTCAACATTTGAAATTACCTTGAATTTGTTTCCCAGTGCTTGATAATCTTCAATGGTTTGACAAGAAGCGTATTGAGCTAAAGTTTGTCCCATTTTTTGTTGAAATTGTTTTCCTCCTGCCATTGAAAATAGCGATGCAGAAAGAATTGCGATTGTTAAAATTGTGCGTTTCATAATAGATTGTTTTTTAAAGATTTATACTAATTGAACTGTAATTTATTTAATTTTATCAAGTTGATTTATATCTCCTTTCCCTGATAATGTAATGAAACAGGCTAGAATGAAAAATCTTTTTGATGAAGGTATTATTGCCGAACTTTCATAAATGCCATAATCATTAGGGTTTTTTGCATATTGGTAACCAAATTCCTGTTTGAACCCTAACACATTGGACACAGCTGCAAAAAAAATGATATTTTCCCTGTGTAAATATGTAATACTCAGATCAAGTGAATAGTATGCTATTGTTCTGGATTTATTAAACTCATAAGAATTCGGATCATTAAAGTATCTTGGTGAAGAATATTTAAATGTACTGCCAATATATGTTCTTAAACTTCCAAACCAATATTTATATACAACTGATAAATTGTGCTTGCTTGCAAACTTAGGAACAGCCTCTACCGGATAATCCAGATAATTTCTTTTTGTATTTAAATATGAATATGAAATCCAATACTCACCGTTTGTAAATGTTTTTTTATCTCTCCAAAAAATATCCAGACCATAAGCATAACCTCTTCCATTGTTTGAATAGGTATTTGGTAAATAAAATTCTTCACCATTCAGCTTGATCAAATTTTTATAATCTTTATAATAGGCCTCTGTTCTAAGTGTTCTTTTGTTTTTTCTTGATTGAAAACTAAAAATGTAATGATCAGCTCTTTCATATTTAATTTCATTGGTATATAACAGGTAATAGTCAGAAGGATATTGATAAAACCAGCCATAGGAAAAAGAAAACTGACTATTTTTATTATATTTATATGCTGTTGAAATTCGCGGAGCAAAGTTTATTTCATTCAGATAATCCGAATATTCTACTCTGCCTCCTATTCTTGTTACAAACTTTAGAGATGAATAAATATCAGCTTCTACAAATCCTGCTAAAGTATTATTTGTATAATTGTTCAGAAAGGCGTTAGTTAAAGTAGTATAATCATTTTTGTAATATTTATTAAAAAATTCTGCCCCGAATTTTACAAAAACTTTTTTATTCATCTCATGTAAAAAGACTGATTTAATATGGCTTCCTTTTAAAGATTCTGTATTATGATTATTATTAAAAAAAACATCATCAATATTATTTGTAAAAGAAGCACCGGTTTTTAAGCTCCAGTTTTTTGACAGAAGGCCTTTCCATGAGGCATTAACAAAAAAATTATCATTTGTTAAATCATAATTTATCATTTCATTCATTTTATTAAAATCCAATTGCTTTAATGAAAATTTTGATTTATTCATTGATGAATACAGTTTAAACTTTCCGGTTTTTCCTGTTTTTTGTTGAATGTTTATGGCTCCAGCTATTGATTCAGGAGGTTTGTTCCAATCGTAATTTTGAGGAACAACCGACATATATGGTTCTAAATTATTATAACTGAAAGATCCTGTTATTCCACCATTTTTCCAGACTTTAGTACCTGCAATTTCACCACCTATCGACATCAATGAAATGTGTAACTGATCTTCTACCGGAAGTGTAGTTGTATTAAGAATTAATATTGATGACAAAGCCTGACCATATTCAGCCGAGTATCCTCCCGAACTGAAAATGGTTCCATCAAACATAAACGGATTAAATCTGCCTCGGGTTGAAGTATTTGGTGCAGTAGAATTATAAGGAACATAAACTAAAGTGCCGTCAATGAATGTTTTTGATTCATCACTGTTTCCTCCTTTCACAAATAATTTTCCTGACTCGCCATTTGTTGTTATACCGGGAAGGGTTTGCAAGGCTCCATAAATATCACCTCTTGTGCCGGCAGTTGTCACCATATCAACGGGAGTGAGAACTACTGATTTTTTCTTATCACTTGCTTCGAAAGTTCCGGCTGTTATAGTAACTGCATTTAGCAGGTTAAAGGTTTCCTTAAGAATTATTTCTAATTCAATATTCCTATCATCTAAATTTATCTCTTTTGAAAACGAGTCAAAACCAACATATTCAACCTTCAGAATAAGTTTGCCCTTTTCAGCAGTTTTAAAACTGAATTTTCCATCAGCATCGCTCGATACACCATCATAGGTTCCTTCAATATAAATATTTGCACCTGGTAATGGTTCTCCCTTATCATCTTTTACCAGACCTGAAATTGTTGTTTGAGAAAACAGGTTAATATTTGTAAGAAAAATTACTGACCAGAATAAATATCTTTTCATAGTGAATAAATTTGCATCGATTATTTTTCTGCAAATTTGACTCAATGTATTGCTGAATAAAAAAAAGTTTTACCGAACTGTTGAATAATACGGATGAAATGAAGTGTGTAATTATAAAATGAATGTTGGCTATATCTCTATTATCAAATTTAGATTCCGTGTCAGAAAAAATTATGTATTATTCTTGTTTGTGGAATATCAATATCTTTTGAAAGTTTAAAAGCAGATATTTGCATTGGTTTTAAAAAATCTTCCAATAAAATTTCTCCGGGATGTATATTTTCTAATCTTTCCATTTTTTTATTACTTATGATAATCAATAATTGTTACTTCGTATGCAATATTGTTTTTCTAAATGTACAAATTAATTTATTTCTCTTTATAAAACTTAACCCGTCATGATCCCATATACGATGTGCTTTGGTTTAGCCCCCATAAAACTGGACTAAATTAGTTATTGGTTAAAAATACAAAAAAAGTTAATTTCTTGTTGGTAAAAAAGTTAATTACTTGCAAGTGTCATCCCGAAGGAGCGCAGCGACTGAGGGACCTCCTGAATGTTAGGCAATTCGCCGGCAAATATCATTTACCAACGGTTTTCGTTACGCCGACAAACATCACCTGCCAGCTATCTGGTATTCTGCAGCAGAAGTAATTTGTTAGCAGAGGTGCAGGACGATGGAGTTCCTTCCTCCCTCCGGTCGTCAGGATGACAGGTGCAATTTACAAGCTTCATTTTTAAAACGAAAGTTTCTGCAATGGATTTAGTCCTGCTGAGGCGGATAAATTCAACATTTGCTTCAAACTGAGCTTTTCAATCCGTTTGAAGCTTATTTATTAGCGCTAGTTTTTATATTTAAAATCGATACGCCAATGATAATAATACTGAAGTATTTGATAATCCATAATTCCATCCTGAGATGTAACTCTTAATTTCTTCTCCGTTATTATTGTAATAATTTTTTTCCAAAGATGTTCCAGTAACATAACTAAAACTCGGCAATAACTCTGCACCTAACACTATATTTTCATTAATCACATAATTAAATCCAAATACTAAATTTATTCCAGGTTGATATGTTGTTCTTTCATTAAGTCTATCATGATCATCGACTGTTTTATCATTATAATCAGTTTTTGATTGAGTGTATCTAAATGATAAGTCAGCTCCAAATCTTAATTCCAAATTATCAACAATATTTTTTCGATACTCTTTACCTACTTTTAAACCAAAACCAATATTACTTTGTTTATTTACAAGACTATCAGCAGTATTGTCCATATTGGTACCAGAAATAAATAAAGTATTAAACCTCCATAAGGATTTATCAGTTCCAGTTTTAAGGGTTAATCCGAAATTATCAAGATTACTAAAAACTAGTCCAATTTCTTTTTGTTTTACTGTCTCTTGTGCCATTAAAAAATAAGACATAGAAAGACATAATAGAATCAATAACAATTTTCTCATTTTAATAAAGTTTAGATGAATTAATAAAATAATTTAAAATTGGACGTCCAAATGTTACATTGCAACTTTTGTGCCATAAAATTAGCGCTAACGGCAGTTTGTCCAAAAAGCCTTCGTTTTATTATAAATCAGACAAATATAAGCCGATTTAAGGTTACTTTGAAAAAATCAGTAAACCTTTTATTAAAAAATATGCTTATGTTAAATCGAATTGTTCAAGCGAAACAGGTAAAAGGATAGCCTGGTTTCTGTTGGTTCCTTGTATAAATTTCATGTTGTGTGCTGAAAGTTTTCATTTCTTCTTATTTTACACCATTCATTGAAATCTCTAAAGCTTTTGCAACTCCTTTTCCGTATGTTTCATCTGCCTGTAAACAATTTTTAATATGACGGACCTTTATTTCTTTTGGTGCATCACCCATTGCTCTAGCTGTATTTTCAAATAAAACTGTTTGTTGACCTTTATTCATTAATCTAAATAAATCACCAGCTTGAGTGTAATAATCATCGTCTTCTCTGTGATTCCAATGGTCAGCTGCTCCGTCAATTTCTAATGCAGGTTCTTTAAATTCGGGTTGCTCTTGCCATTCACCATAACTATTTGGTTCGTATCCTAAAGTTGAACCATAGTTTCCATCAACCCTCATTTGTCCATCTCTATGAAACATATTTAAGAAAGGACATCTTGATTTATTTACAGGAATTTGATGATGATTTACCCCAAGTCGATAACGTTGTGCATCACCGTATGAAAACAATCTGCCCTGTAGCATTTTGTCAGGGGAGAATCCAATACCAGGAACTATGTTTGCAGGATTAAATGCAGCTTGTTCAACATCTGCAAAATAATTTTCAGGGTTTTTATTTAATTCAAAATATCCCAAATCAATAAGTGGATATTCTTTATGCGACCATACTTTTGTTAAGTCAAAAGGATTGAACTTGCATTTTTTAGCTTGTTCATCAGTCATTACTTGAATTTTCATATCCCATTTTGGAAAATCTCCTTTGTCAATACTTTCTAATAAGTCTCGTTGATGACTTTCTCTGCATTTTCCTATTACAGCTTCAGCTTCTTGGTCTGTAAGATTTTTAATGCCTTGTTGTGTTTTAAAATGAAATTTCACCCAAGTTCTTTCATTTTTGCTATTTATAAGACTAAATGTATGACTGCCATAACCATTCATATGGCGATAAGACAATGGGATTCCTCGTTCGCTCATTGTAATTGTAACCTGATGAAGTGCTTCAGGAAGACTTGTCCAAAAATCCCAATTATTTAATGCGCTACGTAAATTTGTTCGTGGGTCTCTTTTTACCGCATGGTTTAAATCAGGAAATTTCAAAGGGTCTTTTAAAAAAAATACCGGAGTATTATTTCCAACTAAATCCCAATTACCTTCTTCTGTATAGAATTTCATGGCAAAACCACGGATATCTCTTTCTGCATCAGCAGCACCACGTTCTCCAGCTACAGTAGAGAACCGTACAAACATTTCTGTTTTTTTACCGATTTCAGAAAAGATTTTTGCTTTTGTATATTTTGTAATATCATGCGTAACTGTAAAAGTCCCAAAGGCACCCGAACCTTTTGCATGCATACGTCTTTCAGGAATTACTTCCCTGTCGAAATGCGCTAGTTTCTCAAGAAACCACACATCTTGTAACAACATCGGTCCTCGTTTGCCAGCTGTCATTACATTTTGATTGTCAACAACGGGAACTCCTGAGCTACTTGTTAGTTTTTTTTTCATCCATTTCATAATAGTAAGGTTTAAAATTAGGTTATTTTATAAAGTTACATATTTTCTTTCAAGTTGCGATGTTGCTTTCTCTTTTTTCACACAACGGTTGCTATAAAAATTGTAACGGCTTTTCTTGCAGTGATTTATCAGATCGTAAATTAGTATTTTTCTTGTAATTCTGTTTCATATAAAACTTCAACCCGTTATTGTTTTTATTGCCTTGTTGGGTGTTGTAAATTCTTATTAATTTAGTGTATCTATAATAATTTCGTTTTCAATTTTCAATTGTAAATTATTTTCTAAATCCCATTTAATTCCATTCATTTTTTCATTTTTTATAATTCCTTTAAAAAACCATGTATTTAAACTATCTGCTAGGAATGTTGTAAAAAGTGTATCTCCTTTTTTACATTCTGGTAATTCATGATTAATTAATGTATAATTATCAATCATTTTTAAATAATATTTTTTTCTATTAATATTTCCGATTGGAAACAGAGTATCAATCAACATTAGTGAATCATTATTTAAAATCCAATTTCCTGATAATTCAATATTAGTTCCAAGAATATCTTCGGTTTCCTCAACATTATATTCATAACTGAAAAATCCATTTGGTTTTAAAATTAATTGATAAATACAATTTTCATTTGACAAATGCATTTCTTGTCTAAACTGTGCTTTAGATTGAAATGAAATTCCAATCAAAATCCAAATTAATACCTGCAATTTCATTAATTTCCCCATTTCAAGAATTTATTACAAACTAAAAAAGTGTAAACTATATCCCTTTAACTTTGTAAACTATGTCCCTTTATCGTACCTTTATTTAGAAGGATTATGTAAATAAATCTCCTTAATTATTCTTGAATCAATTTCTCCAACGAAAATGGGTTCACTAATCTTTGAATAAAAATGACTTTTTGGATTCTTGTCAGGCCAAGTTCCAATATGCATTGAATAGTTAAATGATTCAGGCCAGTTCACATAATTGCTTTCACCAATAAGATTAGTATCAATAAAAAACTTAATGAAGTCCATTTGTATTGACCATTCAACTGAGAATAGATGCCAACCATTCGATAATGATTTGCTTGATTCTATTGATGTTCTCTCTTGTTCTACTCCATTACAAATAAAACTCCATTTTCCCAGTTTATCTTGAGGAGTTGGAGTTTCCCTTAAAATAGCCCACATATTTGGGTAACGAGCAATGTCTGGAGTAGCCATGTAATTATCAGAATAGGAACTTGCAATATATAGATGTCTTCTGGCTGGCTTGATTAAGTTATGGTGACTTTCAACTTTCGCCCAGAAGTTAAGTATTCCAGAACTGTTTTTTATGTATGGTATAAAAGTAGTTTTTAATTGAACTTTTGGTGTATATACTTTAATATTGCTTAAATAATCTTTCTCGAAAAAACTGTCAGTGTTTTCAATTGTTAGTGTTTTATTCTTATTTGAAGGAGATTCGCTGATATTATATTCTTTCAAAATGTCGCTAACTAAATTATTTATGCATTTTCTAAAGTGAATTCCTTCCTTCCTTTTATTGTCTATGAAACTTTGAAAGTTGTATGATAAATCAACTTGTTTATGAATAAACCCTTTTAGATCATTAATTATCTGGTTATCAATAATCGGCATGATTTTAATGTCTGGCAGGGCAGTTGCATAACCAATTTCCTGATTTACCCACTGAGAACTAATTGATTCTCTTGTCAATATAGGTATTATGATTTGAGATTCTTTAATTCCGTCTTCTACTTTTTTCGATAACGGGACAAGTGATTTACGTCTTTCAGCAATAACAATTGGAATTAATTTTTTATTCGTATTAATTAATTTTTTTAGCATCAACATTTTGTTGCTATCCTTACTATAATAACTGATAAAAATTTTCACATTCATATGTTATTTCCTGTCTTTAAATTTACCGCTAACGGGAGTCTGTCTAAAAACTCTCCTTTTTATTATAAATCAGACAAATATAAGCCGATTTAAGGTT
>CAZREZ010000063.1:0-11131 GCA_964599115.1 uncultured Bacteroidales bacterium | reverse complement strand
TTATGATCTGATATTTTTTTACTTTAATAACAATGCCGGAAATTTTGGTGTTTGTAGTAGCGATAAATCATTAAGCACTGAAAATAAAAGCATTATAGCTAATCTTTTATTTAACAGCATAAAAACAATAATTGAAACAAACAACCAAAACTTACAAATATTGCAACTACTTAATGAAAATACAAAATCAATCATTCAAAATTATTATTCTTTTAAGGAAGAATTAAAAATTATTAAGAAAAGTTATGGACAAAGTTTGATTAATTTATGTTATGGATATGTTAAGGAATTTTCGGCTAAACGAAATAAGGATTACAAGCTTACTGAAGATGCATTAAAGAAGATCAGCGAATATAATGGTGATATCAATAATTTGAAATCAACAATTGAAAGGACATTATTATATGTTCATAACACTCGTTTTGATAGTGATAATGAGGTTTTTGAAATTAATGACTGTGATATTAATTTTTACGATTATGATTTAAAGGATAAGCCTGATGATAAAAATATTATGATTACAAATAAATATACCAAAACTATTTTGTTATTAGACAAACTTGAAAATGCTTCACAGGAAGTTAAATCAAAAAATTATAATCTTACGAGTGTGAATGTCGGAAACTTATGCCCCACCCCTATTTCAGCACCTGCCATCTCGGACGCATTAAGAAAGCATAGAAAAAAGATATTGTATTTAATGAAAAAACATCCGGAAAAATGGAGAATTATCAGAAAGGAATTCAGGCCATTGTTAAATATCATTGCTGCCAAACCCAATCTGGAAGATTATTTTAAATTTGAAAAAAGCTAATATGTTAGTCTGTTATAATAATTTATAAGATTTATCAGGTCTGTATCTTTATGGAGTTTTAGTTTATTTTGTTTAATATATTTTTTAAGTTCTTTTCTTTTATCATTAAATATTGAAAGGACATAATGTTTGTTTTCCCTTATTTTAATTGCAGGGTTGCCGTTTTTTTGAAAATAATATGATTTTAAGATTATAAAACGGTCGTATTCAGTTCCGGAATGTAGTGCTGTATATGGTGGATTATAAGGTTCAAATATGGCAATTCTTCTTAGTAACAACCTGAAATTACCGTTTGACAATAATTCAAAATATCCCCGGTTAATTTCTTTTTTGTTTTTAAATTTAGCAAAAACAAATGTACCGTCATTGAATTTCAGGTATTTAATCCTTTCGGGAGATATAATTGCAAGTGTGTCTTTCACCTCAATAATTTCCATTTCATTTGAATAAACATTATAACGGTAAAAAGCGCCACCCTTGTGAGAATCATCAATAAGAATGAGCTCTCCTAATTTAAAATCATCATCTAAATACATGCTGCCTTCAATTCGGATATTCTCATCCAGGTTCATTATGTATTTATCAGTGCGTGAATATTTTCTTATATATGATAATGTATCAAAATCTATTGCCAAACGTTCATTTGGATTCTGGGCAAAACTTTCCATGCAAAATATTACAGAGATAAGAAAACAACCGGTTATTAATAATTTTTTCAAGAAAAATATTTTTAATATAATAGTTGGTGTAAACTAAAAATATTCAGATTTATTTTGCAAAAATAATATAATGTTGAGATAATGGAGTAAATAACTAATAAGCTTTAATATAAAATATCACTGCTTAGCAGTCTGATATTTAATTAACTGATAAGTGGTTTTTTTAAACAAATATTGTTAATAGTTAATAAAATTCTAATATTTATTTTGAATTTGATTTTATGATAATCAATTTTTTAATAAATTCGCCGATATTTTTTAACAAAATAAAATTTTAATAATTATTAATATTATGATAGCAGAACCACATAAAATAAAGACGATTAGAAAAGTTGACTATACAACTTTTAAGGAAAGACTTGAGTTTTTGAAAAAAGCATTTTTTAATACTTTTTGGATACATTCCAACAATGTTACTTATGACATGACAAGCCAGGGAACCAGTGCAATGAGTCAGGATCAACTCTCAGGATTATATATCGGCGATGAAACTTATGCCGGAAGCCGTAACTTTGAATACCTGCAGGAAGTTGTCAAAAATACATTCGGATTTGATTATGTTTGTCCTACCCACAACCTGAAAGGTTCTCATAAACTAATCACAACAACTATGGTTTCAGAAGGCGATGTGATTTTTTCCAACTCAAGACTTCCAGAAGAACTTAGTAAAGACTATTCAGCATCAGTTGAAATTATTATGTCTGACAAGGAAGATTCAAAATTTTCAGGTAATATTGATATTAATGCTTTAAAAATCAAACTTCAGGAAAACAAAAATACACCTTATGTTTATATTGAATTATACAAAAGTGGTTTCGGTCCTGTTTCTTTATCAAATTTAGAAGAAGCGCACAAAATATCAAAAGAACATAATGTGCCGTTGATTATCAATTTTTCACGGATTGTTGAAAACGCTTTTTATATCAGGGAAAACGAATCGGGATTTGCTGATAAAAAGCTTGCCGAAATAGTTAAGAAAATAGCTTCTGTGTCAGATGTTTGTGTACTTGATGCTGCACAGGATCCTCGATGTAATGTAGGAGGATTAATTGCAACAAGTGAATACAAACTGTATGAAAAATATATGAATGAGGTAGTTGTGTACGAAGGACTACACACATACGGTGGAATGGCTGGCAGAACTATGGAAATATTTGCACGCGGTATTCAAGAAATGGTTTATGAAAACCAGGCAATATGGATATCCCAGCAAATTAAAGATTTTGCTTCGCTTTTAAAGGGAATCCCGTTTTATACCGGCAGTGATGGAATTTATATCAAAGCTGATGAATTTTTACCTCATATTAAAGAAAATCAAACTAATACACTTGCAGCTTTTTTATATTTAAAATCAGGTTTAAGGATTTTCTTAGACGGAAGATTTACCGACTGCAATATTATTCCTCTTCAAATTCCACGACTTTCATTAAACAATAACCAGCTAACTCAGATTGCTGATGTTTTAAATGAACTTTACAATGAAAGGGATAAAATTAACGGTTTGAATCTTATAAATAATCCCGAATGGAATGATGAAGCAAAATTTGAATGTGAAATTTCTGATATTAAGGAATATGATTTTGATTGTGAGCCATATATCATCACAACAATTGAATATGTTGGAATGGACACAATTGAAAAACGCAAAAAAATTGTTAAAGAAATAGGTTACAACACGTTCCTCCTTCCTTCTAAAGATATAACTATTGACTTTTTAACGGATTCAGGAACAACAGCACAAAGTGTTGAGCAATGGTCAAAATATAATGAAGGAGTTGAAACACAAGCATCAAGCAAAGATTACTTTAAATTTGTTGAAACATTAAAAGATATTACCGGATATAAATATATAGTCCCTGCTCATCAGGGTAGAGCTGGTGAACATATTATGTCGCAATGTTTAATAAAAGATGGATACGTGCCTGGTAATATGTATTTTACAACTACAAAATTACATCAGGAGCTTGCAGGAGGAACCTTTACTGATGTTATTGTTGATGAAGCTCACGACCCTCAATCAACATTTATCTGGAAAGGAAATATTAACATAAAAAAATTACAAGCAATTATTGATGAACATGGCGAAGGCTGTATTCCTTATATCAGTTTTGAATTCAGTGTAAATCTTGCTGGTGGTCAGCCCGTATCTATGGATAATGCAAAAGAGGTTTATGAGTTTTGTAAAAAGCATAAAATTCCTCAGATGTTTGATGCTACTCGTGCAGTTGAAAATGCTTATATGATTAAGAAAAAAGACCCAAGATATAAAGATGTTCCAATCAAGGAAATTTTACGTGAATTATTCAGTTATGGAGACGGTTGTACTGTGTCAAGTAAAAAAGATTACTTGGTTAATATAGGTGGTTTTCTTGCAATTAAAGATGATGAAGATTTTTATAAAAGATCTTTGGAAATGCTTAGAAAATACGAAGGTTCGGTTACTAACGGAGGCATGTCGGCTGCTGATATGGCTGTTCATGCACAGGGTGTGAAAGAAATGATACAGTTTGAATATATCAAGGCCCGTGTTGAACAAACACAATATCTCGGTAAAAAACTTCTTGATGCAGGCATCCCTATAGTAGAACCTCCCGGAACTCATGCTATCTTTTTAGATGCAAAAAGATTTCTCCCGCATCTTGATCAGGATGAATATCCTGCACAGGCTCTGGCTGCAGCTCTGTTTGTTGAATCAGGTGTAAGAGCTATGGAACGCGGAAATGTTTCGAGCGGAAGAAAGAAAAACGGCGAAAATTACAGACCTAAGCTGGAACTTGTCCGTTTGACAATCCCCAGAAGGGCTTACACTAATTCTCACATGGACAAAGTAGCAGAAAGCATAATTGCCCTTTATAAAAAACGGGATACAATTAAAGGATTACGTTTTATTTATGAACCTGAAAATCTCAGATTTTTCCAGGGTCGATTTGAAGAAATATAACTTTTTATTTTATTTAGAAATTTAATAAAAATTATTTAAATAATTTTTATTAAATTCGTAGGATTTAAATTTACTTTGAATTTTTTATATAATATATTATAATATGGCAAAAGTTAAAGGTGATATTGTAGTTGATATTGAAAGATGCAAGGGATGTGAAGTATGTATTGCAGCATGTCCTGTAAATGCAATTGGAATGTCAAACGAAGTAAACAGTAAAGGTTATCATTATATGCAGACAATAAATGATAAATGTACGGGATGTACTAATTGTGCAATTGTATGTCCTGACGGCGTTATAACTGTTTACAGGATAAAAATTTAATTTTAAACAATAAAAATAACCTTAATAATGAAAGAATTAAGATTAATGAAAGGTAACGAGGCGATTTCAGAAGCTGCAATTCGTGCAGGATGCGATGGCTATTTTGGTTATCCAATTACTCCACAATCTGAGATAATGGAATATTTGATGGCTGAAAAACCAGAAGAAAGAACAGGTATGGTTGTCCTTCAGGCAGAAAGCGAACTTGCTTCAATTAATATGGTTTATGCCGGAGCAGCTTGTGGTAAAAGAGTTATGACTTCTTCATCAAGTCCGGGGATAAGTCTGATGCAGGAAGGCATATCATATATGGCAGGAGCAGAACTTCCTGGTATGGTTGTAAATGTTGTTAGAGGAGGTCCCGGTTTAGGTACTATTCAGCCGTCACAATCCGATTATTTTCAGGCAACAAAAGGTGGCGGACATGGTGATTATCATATAATAACACTTGCTCCTTCATCAGTTCAGGAGATGGCAGACTTTGTGAAATTAGCATTTGACCTGGCTTTTAAGTATAGAAATCCTGCTTTGATATTGTCTGATGGTGCTATAGGTCAAATGATGGAAAAAGTTGAATTTGATGAGCATAGACCAAGGTTCACTGATGAAGAAATCAGAAAAAATACTCCGTGGGCAACAACAGGTAAAATCCCTGACAGAGAAAGAAATATTATTACATCTTTAGATCTTGACCCCGCAAGGCAAGAGATACATAATATAAAACTTCAGGCAAAATATAGAAAAATTGAACAAACAGAAGTAAGATTTGAAAAAATTGCCTGTGATGATGCTGAATATATTTTTGTTGCTTATGGAACGAGTGCACGAATTTGCCAAAAAGCAATCCAACTGGCACGTGAAAAAGGAATAAAAGTCGGTTTGTTTCGCCCTATCACACTTTATCCATTCCCCAAAAAAGAAATAAATGAACTTTCAAAAAAAGTAAAAGGAATGCTTTCTGTTGAAATGAGTGCCGGACAAATGGTTGAAGATGTTTTGCTTGCTGCAGAAAGGAATATTAAAATTGATCACTTTGGTAAAATGGGAGGAATCATTCCTTCACCTGCTGAAGTAGTTGAAGCTTTAGAACAAAAAATTATCGGAGGTTAACAATCATGGAAGAAAACATAAAAAAAGGTAACATTCGTAAAGAAGAAAATATAGTTTATAAAAAAACTAAGCTTATGACCGATAAGGTGTTAAGCTATTGTCCTGGTTGTGGACATGGAACAACTCATCGTATTGTTATGGAAGTTGTGGATGAAATGGGAATCCAGTCTGAAACTTTAGGTATAGCACCTGTTGGGTGTTCAGTGCTTGCTTACGAATTTATGGATATTGATATGCAGGAAGCTGCTCATGGCAGAGCTCCTGCAATGGCAACTGCTATGAAAAGATTGATGCCGGAAAAATTTGTTTTTTCATACCAAGGTGATGGCGACTTAGCTGCAATAGGAACCGCTGAAACTATTCATGCTTGTAACAGAGGAGAAAATATTACAATAATTTTTGTTAATAACGGTATTTATGGCATGACAGGAGGACAAATGGCTCCTACTACCCTACCCGGAATGAAAACATCAACATCACCTTATGGAAGGGATATTGTTACAATGGGAAATCCTTTAAAAATTACTGAACTGATAGCTCAACTACCCGGCACATACTTTGTTACAAGGCAGGCTGTTCATACACCTGCTAGTGTGAGGAAAACAAAAAAAGCTATCAGAAAAGCTTTTGAAAATCAAAAATTAAAAAAAGGATTGTCATTTGTGGAAGTTGTCTCTAACTGTAACTCCGGTTGGAAAATGACTCCTGTTCAGGCTAATGAATGGATGGTTGAAAATATGTTTCCCTTCTATCCATTAGGAGATATTAAAATTGATGGAGAGTTAGTGAAATAATTTCTAATTGACCTAATTTTAATTGAATATTTGGACATTTTAAATTTGAATTTGGGATTTGATTAGGTTAATTAGATCAATTAGGTCAATTAGAAATTTATAATGAAATATTAAAGCTAAATCTTCGATATTAAATTATTTAATAATTTTGTTAATAAATAAATTAAAGATATGACTGAAGAAATAATTATTGCCGGATTTGGAGGACAAGGTGTTCTTTCAATGGGAAAAATACTTGCATACTCAGGAATAATGCAGGACCAGGAAGTAAGCTGGATGCCTTCTTATGGTCCTGAAATGCGTGGCGGTACTGCTAATGTTACCGTTATTTTAAGTGATGATAAAGTCAGTTCACCTATTCTTACTGAATTTGATACAGCTGTGGTTCTTAACCAGCAATCAATGGATAAATTTGAAAGTACTGTTAAACCCAAAGGTTATTTATTGTATGACCCCAATGGAATATCCGATCCAACTGAAAGAAAAGATATTAATATTTATAAAGTTGAAGGAGCTAAAATAGCTTCCGCAATGGGAAACGCTAAAATATTTAATATGGTTGTGTTAGGAGCTTTTTTGAAAATGAGACCTCTTGTAAAACTTGATAATGTAATTAAAGGATTAAAAAAATCATTACCCGGGCGTTATCATAATCTAATCCCATTGAACGAAAAAGCAATTATTAAAGGAATGGATAATCTTGTAGAAGTTCAGAAAGTATAAGTAAAAATTTATAAAATATTTTAACCTTCTCTGTGTTTTATAAGAGAAGGTTTTTTTTATTAACAGGTTGATCTTGCAATAAGAAAATATAAAGAACTTATTCAAAGCGGAGAATTAGCAGTTGTTGGAGCATATTATGATTTTAAAAATGATCTGCAAAAAGATTACGGCAGATTGACAGTGATAAATATTAACGGGGAGAATAATAATTAATATATCAACTGATTTGCGACTTAAGCCATTCATACCATTTGTCCATGCCTTCGCCGGTTTTAACTGATAATTCAAAAAATTCAAGATGATGATTTACCTGATGTGCATATTCTTTGGCTTTATTTATATTAAAATCAACGTAAGGTAAAAGGTCGGTTTTGTTGATTATACATATATCTGACGATTGAAACATTGTAGGATATTTTATTGGCTTATCTTCGCCTTCTGTAACACTGATTATTACAATTCGCTTTGATTCACCTAAATCAAATAATGAAGGACAAATCAGGTTACCGACATTTTCAATAATTAACAGGGAATTATTTTCAACTTCAAGTTTTTTTATAGCCTTATTTATCATATCTGCATCTAAGTGACAACCGTTTCCAGTATTTATCTGTACTACCGGAGCACCAGCTGCTTCAATCCTGTCAGCATCATTCATGGTTTGTTGGTCACCTTCAATAATATAAAAGTTGACATCTTTACATAAATCTTTAATTGATCTTTCAATCAAACTTGTTTTTCCTGAACCTGGCGAACTTACTAAATTTAAAGCGAAGATGTCTTTTGCTTCAAAGAAACCACGGTTTCTTTCGGCAATTAAATTATTTTTTTGAAGTATATCAGTCTCAACTTTAATTTCAGTTCCATGTGAATGCTTGTGTTGATAATCATGATGATGATGAGCATGATCATTTTCTTCATGATGGTGTTGATGTTCATGGTTATAGTCATGTGTATGGGCATGTGAATGACTGTGAGTATGTTCACTATCATCATGTAAATGACTATGAGTATGTGTGTGAGTATGATTAGAATTATTTTCAATCGTTTCACCTGGTTTTCTTATACTGAATGAATTGCTTTCACCGCAACCGCATGTTTCGCACATAATTAGCTCCTTTCTTTTTTTGCAAAATTAATATAATCTATTAGATATTGATTTTAAATAATTAATAAATTATTCAACTTTTAAAGATTTTACTCTTAATTCCTTTCCTGATATTATTTCTGTTTTAAATTCATTACAATTCGGACAAGGTGAATACAAATCCTTAATTTTAAAAACATGTAAACAATTCTGGCATTTTGCTTTAGCTTGAATTTCGGAAATTATTATTTTTGCATTTTCCAAAATCGAGTCTTTTACTGCTTCTTGCAGGGCAAATTCAAGTGCTTCTAAAACAACTCCTGACATTGTTCCGATTTCCAATTCAATTTCAAATACTTTTTTAGCATTTGCCTTTTTTGTTTCTTCATTGGCAATATCAACAATATTCATTGCAATTGACAGCTCGTGCATATAAAATTATTTTATGCTGCTTCATCATGATTTTACCCTATGGGGACCCAGTTTGGGGTAAACAAAATTCTTTACAAGCAGATTCTGATTGAAAAAATCAGTTTTATTTTTTTTACAAACCTGATTTCTTTCAAAATAAATATTTTGACAAATTTATAAATAATTATTATGCTTATCAGAAAAACTGTTTAAATTTGATTTTTCAAAATATTTTCTAAATTTGTTTAATTAATAAATTTTGTATTTTTGTAAAAAAAATTTGTACAACTTTATTTAATTAATATTAATAATATTAAACCAAATAAAAAATAAAAAATAAAAAAATTAAAATATCAGGAGGTTTTAATGGATAAACATGTTAACTTAAACGTAAAATGCATAAAGTGTGGTAAATCATTAATGGACCACCAGAAAATGATTAATAATATGCCAACTATCGCACTGAATATCAGCTATAAAGATAAATCAGGCAAAATCTGGCTTTGTTCTAATTATGGTTGTTATGAACATGAAAAAAATATAGAAGTTCCAGATCAGGAAATTGTAGATTTTTACTGCCCTCATTGTGAAGAGAAACTGAATTCAGATATTAAATGTAAATCTTGTGAAGCTCCTATAGTAAAGTTTAATATTTATATTGGTGGAGTAGTGAGTATATGTTCAAGAAAAGGCTGTACCAACCATTATGTTATGTTTGAAGACCTTTCAACAGCTATAAGTAAATTTCACAGGGCTTATGGTATGTAATTAGTCCGTCTATAAAGTAAAACAATTTTTGAATTAAAGCACCAAATTAACATATTCTGGGAAGTTGTTCTCCTGCCAGCATATCAATTATTCTTTTTCCACCGATACCTGTTGTACTCCAGCTTTTTCCTGGATGTTCATCAACTATTTCACCGATGATAGTACTGTCTTTTCCTAATTTATCTTGTTTCAAAATTTTCAGAACTTTTTCAGCATCCTTTCTTCCAACAATAATTAAAACCTTGCCTTCATTTGCAACATACAAAGGGTCAAAACCTAATATCTCGCACATTCCCCTTACTTCTTCTTTCACTTTTACAGATGATTCATTAATTTGAATTCCGAAATTTTTATTTTCAGATAATTCAGATAAAATCGTTGCAACTCCTCCCCTTGTTGCATCTCTCATGAATTTAATTTCTGATGATACACTCAAAGCTTTTTTTATCAGATGGTTAAGGCAAGCACAATCGGAAATAATATTTGATTTAATATTCAGTTCGTTTCTGGCACTTAATATCGCCATTCCATGGTCGCCAATTGTTCCGTTAATTATGATCTTATCACTTATTTTAATATTTTTACCAGAACTTATGTTTTTATACTTTTTATTTAATATTCCGATTCCGGATGTATTTATAAAAATCTTATCACATTTTCCTTTATTCACAACTTTAGTATCGCCTGTTACTATAATAACACCTGCTTTCTTTGCTTCTTCAGCCATTGATTTAACAATGGTTGTGAGGTCAGACAAAGTCAGTCCTTCTTCAATAATAAATGAAGCACTTAAAAATAAAGGTTTTGCGCCCGATACTGCTATATCATTAACTGTGCCTGCAACTGCGAGTTTCCCAATATCACCACCCGGGAAAAATATCGGGTCAACAACATACGAATCGGTTGTAAAAGCAATATTTTCACTTTTAACACTTAATAAAGCCGAGTCGGTTTGTGAATTTAAAGTCGGGTTATTAAAATATTTTAAAAATAATTCAATTATCAGATCATGTGATAATTTCCCGCCGCTGCCATGCCCGAGAAGAATTTGTTTGTTCATTATTTATATTGTATTAAATCAATTCATTAAGTAAGGTTACTAAAAGTGGTTATATGTAAATAGTTACAGGTTTTGGGTTTCAGGTTGAAGCAATTTTCTTCAATACGGTTTGAACCTATACGCCTTTCATTTCCAATCCTTATCCATTATTTTTAAAAAAGTAATCTCACAAGCCTTGCACTGCCTTCTTTCCTGATCAATATCACCAACATTGAACCGGGATTCAGGTTTTTCATATATATCCAATCCTCGTCCAGGAATAATTTTCCATCCATTATCTGATAAAATATTCCGGTCATGTCCTTGTTTTAATTCGTAAGTTAAATGAATTCCAATTTCTTCCACAGCTAAATCCAGTCCATAAAAGTTTTCTTCACTT